>CAKQBP010000221.1 GCA_934216375.1 uncultured Veillonella sp. | reverse complement strand
TGGCCTTGATCGAGTTCTAAAGAAAGATAAGGATTTAGTTCGGTATAATGGCCGTGATGTAGATATTCAGTTGTTTAAGCCTGTTAATGGCAGTAAACAATTTACTGGTGCATTACAAGGTTTTACGGACACATCTATCGACTTTACTATTAATGGTGAAAGCATAACATTTGAACGTTCTGCTATTGCACAAATTCGATTACATCTTGATTTTTAATATATGGAGGCATACGAGTGAGTCAAGAATTAATTCAAGCGGTAATGGTGCTTACAAAGCAAAAAGGTTTTGCTCCTGAGGTTATTTTTGAATCCTTAGAGGCTGCATTACTGCAAGCATATCGCAAAGAACCAACATCTAATCCAGATGCGTACGTTGTGATTGACCGCGAAACAGGTGTTTATAAAGTAATGGCCAAAAAACAAGTTGTGGAAACTGTTGAATTGCCTGAAACAGAAATTAGCTTGTTGGATGCTCGCAAAAAAGATAAGCGTTTTGAGATTGGTGATGTAGTAGAAGTCGATGTAACTCCTGCTAACTTTGGTCGTAGTGCTGCCCATACTGCAAAACAAATGCTTATTCAACGTTTGAAAGAGGCTGAGCGCAGTGTAGTATATGAGGAATACTACAGTCGTGAAGGTGATATCATCACTGGTGTTATTACACGTGTCGAAGGTAAAAATGTGTTTATCGACCTTGGTAAAACAGAAGCAATTTTACCTCCAACAGAGCAAATTGCTACTGAAACATATCATGAAGGGGACCGCATTAAATGCTATATCGTAGAGGTTAAGAAAACTACGAAAGGCCCTCAAATTATGATTTCTCGTACACATCCAGGTTTATTGAAACGTCTATTTGAGCTAGAGGTTCCAGAAATCTTTGAAGGCGTAGTAGAGCTTAAGTCTGTAGCTCGTGAGCCGGGGATGCGTTCTAAAATCGCTGTATATAGTCGTGATGAAAATATTGATCCTGTAGGTGCTTGCGTAGGTCCTAAAGGACAACGTGTACAACATATTGTTGATGAATTACACGATGAAAAAATAGACATTGTTAAATGGGATGAAGATCCAGCAATTTACATTGCTAACTCCTTAAGCCCTGCGAAGGTTGTATCGGTAGATGTAAGCGAAGAAGAAAAATCTTCATATGTAGTAGTACCTGATTACCAATTATCTTTAGCTATTGGTAAGGCTGGTCAAAATGCTCGTTTGGCGGCTAAGTTGACTAACTGGAAAATCGATATTAAAAGTGAAACTCAAGCTGCTGAAGAGCCTTTCACAGGTTTCGGCAATGCTGAGGATGGTGAATAGTCATGAAACCAAAATCCCAACCTATGCGTACTTGCGTAGGATGTGGTGAACCTAAGGCAAAACGAGAATTGATTCGCGTAGCCTTGAGTCCAGACGGCAATATCACTATTGATCGCAGCGGTAAAGCACCTGGTCGTGGAGCTTATTTATGTGAGTCCATGTCATGTTTTGAGCAGGCCTATAAGGCAAAACGATTAGAACGGTCCTTAAAGCATAGCGTATCTAAAGAGATATATGAAGCGTTACAACGTGATTTACAAGAGAATGAGTAATCACTGATATACATGAATGAAGATAAAATTTTAAATCTCTTAGGCTTAGCGCAACGAGCAGGAAAAGTTATTTCTGGTGATTTTATCGTAGAAAAAGCTATAAAGAGAAAGGAACCGAAATTGGTACTTCTCGCTGGTGACTGTGCAGCCAATAATGAAAAGAAATATACTCAATTAGCAGAAACCCATCACATTCCACTTCACAGTGTTGCCGATAAAGAGGCTTTAGGAACGGCCATTGGTAAGGAAGTTAGGGTAGTAGTCGCCGTACTAGATGATGGATTTGCAAAGGCATTACTTAAAGAGATTGATCGATAATAAGGGGGTATGTAGATGTCCAAAAAGCGCGTTCATGAAATCGCCAAAGAGTTCGGCGTAGAAAGTAAGCAGGTCATTTCTATCTTGCAACAACATAATATTAATGTTACTAAAGCAGTTAATTCTGTAGATGATTCAGGTTATGAAATTGTAAAAAAACAATTAGGTAAAAAATCTGAAGCTCCTAAAGTAGCACAAAAAACAGAAAAAAAGGTAGAATCGAAATCTGCTCCAACTGCAGCTCATAAACAAGAAGCTGCATCACATAAACAACAGCATTCAAATCGTTCTAACGAACAGAAAAAAGATAAACACAAACAAGCTGGTCAAAAACAAGACGATCAATCTAAACAAAAGGACCATAAAAAAGGCAATGTCCGTCATGTACAAATCTCTGAGCCTACACGCAAATCCGATGGTAAGCAACATGGTGGAGACCGTGCTAACAATCGCCCTAATAATACCCGCAATAATGATAATCGTAATAACGGTCGTTCTAATGATGTGCGTAACAATGACAATCGAAACAACGATAATCGTAATAGCGACAACCGCAATAACGATAACCGCAATTCTAATAATGATCGCCGTAACAAGAAAAATAAAAAAGGTGGTAATAAC
>CAKQBP010000220.1 GCA_934216375.1 uncultured Veillonella sp. | reverse complement strand
GACCAGCCCGAGGGCTGGTCTTTTTGTATATCTATGTGTTTACATAGCTTAATAATGAGGTAAAGTTAAACTTTCAATAGTAGATATTTAATGGCATTATGGCTAATACATGTTAGGATTATTTAATGCATATTCATAATATTATAAACATATTATTTGATTTTTAGTGTCCGCATAAAAAGGAGCTTTGTATCACTCCAGTGGATTAATTGCTGTATATCCCTTTACAGTGCTATTTGTTTGTGGTAAAGTATATGCATATTGATATTTAGTAAACATAGTTAAATGAGGGATTATTGTGGCCTTAATCGTTAAAAAATTTGGTGGTAGTTCCGTAGCTACACCAGAAAAAATATTTAATATTGTTGATCGCGTTCTTCGTGAGAAGCAAGCTGACGATAAAATCGTTCTTGTTGTATCCGCTATGGGTGATACAACTGATGACTTGGTGGCCTTAGCTAAACAAGTTACATCCAAGCCGTATGGTCGTGAAATGGATCGCTTGTTATCTACAGGTGAACAAGTAACAATTGCATTGATGGCAATGGCTTTTAACGAACGTGGTCAGGAATCTGTATCCTTAACAGGTGATCAAGCAGGTATTACAAGTAGTGATACGTTTAATAAAGGTCGCATTTTGGGCGTTGATCCTAATCGTGTGTTTGAAGCTTTGGATGAAGGTAAAATAGTAGTAGTTGCTGGTTTCCAAGGTATAACTGAATATGGTGATATGGTGACATTAGGCCGTGGTGGCTCTGATACAACAGCTGTTGCATTGGCAGGTGCTATGAAAGCGGATGTATGTGAGATTTTTACGGATGTAGACGGCGTATATTCTACAGATCCTCGCGTGGCGAAGGAAGCTTTCAAATTAGAAGAAGTAACGTATGGAGAAATGCTTGAGATGGCACGCCTTGGTGCAGGTGTAATGCAGCCGCGTGCCGTAGAAATGGGTTTCCGTTATGGTGTACCTATTCATGTACGTTCTACATTTAGTGATAAACCAGGTACTATTATTCGGGAGGATTATACTGTGGAAGCAAATAAACACGTAATTACTGGCGTAGCTGATGATACAAATACAGCAAAAGTAGCCCTTGTAGGCGTTGAAAATAAACCAGGCGTTGCAGCGACTGTATTCAAAGCATTAGCTGCTAGAAACGTTGACGTAGATATGATTGTTCAATCTATCCGTTCCGTAGGAGAACCAAAAACTGATCTTATCTTTACAGTAGCTATGGATGATGTGGTATTAGCTCGAGAAGTATTAGAAGAATTACAAAAAGCAGTAGATATTGAAGCTGTTAATATCGATGAAAAAATGGCGAAAGTTTCCATTATTGGTGCAGGTATGTTAGGACAACCTGGTGTAGCTGCGCAAATGTTTGATATCTTGAGCCAAGAAGGTATCAATATTGAAATCATTTCTACTTCTGAAATTAGTATTTCTTGTCTTGTTGCTGAAGATCGCGTAAAAGATGCCGTTCGTGTAATTCATAATGGCTTATTGTTAGATCAACGAGGTTAATTTATTCATGGATAGTCTACGTAGTTTTATGGATGAAATGCTCAATGACCAAGGTCGTAAGGAAGGTTTCATTAGCGATCTACTAGGAAATCTAAAAAATCAGCCTATTCCAACATTGGAACAAGCTCAAACTGGTTATACAACAATGAGTAATTTACATGGTATCTTCTATGATTACGATAAGTCTGAGGTTACTATTACTTACAAGGTTGTACCAGATATGTACCAACCATATACATTGAGCTTTATACAATTTGAAGCCGTGTTAGAAGGCTTATTAACCTTGCGTCGCAATCAAAAGTGGCAGATGCAACATAATAAATAATATGAACCCCATGGGTATACTTGCCTATGGGGTTTTGTAATTCGATAATTATTCTTAACATCTATATATAGAGTCATCGATATGATATAATAAATTATTCAGAGAGAAATAATTATATTAGTATAGAAAGAAGGGACAGCATGGAAATAAATAAGGTTTATTCTGGCTTTCGCCTTGACCGCATTGAGCGCATTGATGAGATCAATGGTACCGCTTATGAAATGAAACACGAAAAGTCTGGTGCACGTTTAATTTATATTGATTCACCAGATTCTAATAAAGTATTCAATATCGCTTTTAGAACAACACCACATAATAGTACTGGTGTAGCACATATTATGGAACATTCCGTTTTATGTGGTTCTCGTAAGTTTCCTTTAAAAGAGCCATTTGTTGAGCTTGTTAAAGGATCTTTAAACACGTTCTTAAACGCTATGACTTACCCTGATAAAACAATGTATCCTGTAGCCAGTAAGAATGATAAAGACTTCCACAACTTGATGGACGTATATCTTGATGCTGTATTGTATCCACGCGTTCGTGAAGATGCGGAAATCGTAATGCAAGAAGGTTGGCATTATGAATTAGATAGTGCGGACGATGAACTTACCTATAAAGGTGTTGTATTTAATGAGATGAAGGGGGTTTATTCCTCTCCGGATTCCGTTCTAGAACGCCAAATGA
>CAKQBP010000219.1 GCA_934216375.1 uncultured Veillonella sp. | reverse complement strand
GCTACTGAATGCGATTGATCGTGGAAACGATTCTTCAAATAATCCGGTAATGTCAAGCTATCACTGGCTACCTCAGTATGGTTACGTAAGCGTCTAGAAACGAACTTCCAGTTCGCCCATGTACCTAATGTGAGGCCTACGGCAATCCATACACCAGAAATCCCTGTAGTATACGCTAGACCAGGCACACCCATGAGCATCCAACCACTCATGTCTGATGCTTCTGCACTGAGTGCTGTGATCCATGGTCCTAGTTGTCGGCCACCGAGGATGTAATCACCAATGCTGTTTGATTTGCGATAGTAGTAGACCCCGATATACATCATGAGTCCTAGGTATAAGGCAAAGGCGATAATAATCATTAAGTTGTCTTGTGTCATGCCTATATAAGACCTCCTTAGGTTTTAGTTATATTCTATAGTATAGTAAATAATTTTTATTGTACCACATATTAGTACTTTAGCGGGTAAAAATTTGGTGATATCAACAAGATTCCTATACCAATTTAGCCCATATACTTTAGAGATACGCATTAGATTGTTACTTATGAAATCATATACTAATGAATCCCATACCGAACGAAATATGATAAAATAAAAGAATGGAAAAACGATATTTCGTATTGGGTATACGAAATATTGGTCAGTAGTAATCGAGATTAATATTTACATTTCTGGAACGTGAAAGGAGGACCTTATGGAACAACAAGTAGGCACTAAGCATGAAGTACCTAAACCGCATCAAGTTGTGACGAAACAACAAGCGTTGCGTATGTTGGAGACCTACTTTGGGTATACCTCCTTTAGACCGGCTCAAGAGGCTCCTATTGCATCCTTGTTGCGGAATGAAGATGTAATTGGCATTATGCCGACAGGGGCTGGAAAGTCTATCTGTTTCCAGATACCTGCGCTCTGTAAGGCGGGATTGACTATCGTGTTTTCTCCGCTTATTTCTCTTATGAAAGACCAAGTGGATGGTCTCTTGGTGCAGAATATACCGGCGGCACTCATCAATAGTACACTTACACAATCTGAGTTTAATAAAACCATGTACGAAGTACGCAGTGGTAAGATTAAACTTTTATATATTGCACCAGAGCGGTTGAGCTCTAATTTTTTCTGTAATGTACTGCGAGCGTTACCGATTGCTCAAGTCATTGTAGATGAGGCTCATTGTATCTCTGAGTGGGGCCATGACTTTAGACCGTCTTATCGCCTTATCGGTGAGTGGCTTGATTCATTGCCAAAGAGACCTATCGTGGGGGCTTTCACGGCAACGGCGACGAAATATGTAGAAAATGATATAAAAAAGTTATTAGGCTTAGATAAGGCTAATGTATACGTGACGGGGTTTGATCGGCCTAATTTGTCCTTCTCTGTTATCCGCACACCAAAGCGGATGGATTACGTTGTCCATTATGTGCGTCAGCATGCCAATGAAAATGGTATTATCTATTGTGCAACGCGCAAGGATGTAGATCGTGTGTATGAAAATTTAACCCGTGCGGGCATTAAAGCGGGTCATTATCACGGAGGACTCAACGACGAGGTGCGCCGTGAAATGCAGAATGCCTACGCAGATGATAAATTACAGGTTATGGTGGCGACGAATGCCTTTGGTATGGGCATTGATAAAAGCAATGTACGCTATGTGCTACATTATCAAATGCCGCGTAATATGGAGTCCTATTATCAGGAGGCAGGGCGAGCCGGCCGTGATGGGGCACCTGCTGAATGTATTTTGCTTTATAGTGGGCAGGATGTACAAGTTCATAAGTATTTGATTGAACAGTCCATCGAAACGCCTGAGCGACAAAATGTGGAGTTACGTAAATTGCAGTCCATGATTGATTACTGTTTCTGTAGTAATTGCTTGCGTAAATATATGCTTAATTACTTTGGTGAAAGCACCGTTTGGACTACTTGTGATAATTGTAGCTCTTGTAAGGGCTCTGCTGATAAGGTCAATGTTACGAAAGAAGCAAAGGCTATTTTTCGTGCTATTATGGGCACCGATGAGCGATATGGAGCATCCATGATAACCTCTATCGTCCGCGGGGAGCGAACGGATCGGATTATGCGTGCTGGACATGATGCATTGCCTGTCTTTGGCTTACTGAGCAATGTAGATGAAAAATCTATTAAAGGACTTATCCAACAGTTTGTAGCATCTGGCTACTTGCGCAGTTCGACGGGAAAATATCCTGTGTTATCCTTAACGGCTGGTGCCGAGGAAGTGTTAGCAGGTCGTAAAGAGGTAGAGGAAATCAGACAACATGTGTCTGTGCCTTCTCGCAACAGTAAATCTGCTACCTCTGTGGTACGAGGAAAATCTAGTCCTACATCGGGCGGTTTATTTGAACACTTGCGGCAACATCGCAAGCGCTTGGCTGAAGAAGCGGGCCTTAGACCGTATCTTATCTTCCCTGATACAGTACTCATAGATTTGGCAAATTTACGACCTACTACATTAGGTGAGTTTGGCAATGTTAAAGGTGTAGGGGAAGCTAAATTGAAAAAATATGGCCTCAGTTTTTTACAGG
>CAKQBP010000218.1 GCA_934216375.1 uncultured Veillonella sp. | reverse complement strand
TCGATTCTCGCGTGTTCTACGGACTCCGAGCGTACATTGATTGAAATGCTATCTTCAACAAAGATTACAAATCCTGAAGACCTCATTATCAGTCAAGAGGAATTAGATGATATTGAGCGCAATATTGGCCATATTTTAAGTGATCTCGAATGGGAAGTCTTGGAAGGATACCTTGATGGACGTTCCTATCAAGAAATGGCTGAGGTCACAGATCGTAGTATTAAATCTATTGATAATGCGCTACAAAGGGTAAAACGTAAATTAGAGAAGTATTTAGAACATCGTGTATTGGGCTCGCATAGAGCATCACAGGAAGGATGACAGTCGTGACAAATTTCTTAATGATTGTAGAAGTAATCGTATCTATTTTATTAATTGTAGTAGTTGTTGCACAAAATAGCAAAAACGCAGGCATGGGCGGTGCTGTTTCTGGTGCAGCAGATTCTTCTTTTGGTGGTAAGCAACGCGGTTTAGATGCTTTCTTATCTAAATGTACGATTATATTGGGGATTATCTTTGCTGTGTTGAGCTTAGTGTTAGGGGCAATGATTAATCAATTCTAATGATGAAAGCCTGCTTTGCAGGCTTTTTCTTTTTTCATCCTAATAAGGGGGTGCAGACTTGAAGAAGAAGGTATTGGACTTTTATAAATCTATACAACCACATGCATACCATATTGAGGATGCAGCAATGGATAATCGTATTCGAGGTGGCAAAGATCTTGAAATGTTTATTCGATCTGCAAAAATGCTCGCCCGTGAAGGCGTATTAAGTTCATCTCGACCAGATGTATATCGGTATGAAGATCAACAGCATGAAGAATATGAAGGTATCTACAAAGGATATCGTAAATCTTATGGATTTGTCATTATGCTGGATGATGAAGATATTTATGTAGCAGAACAAAATAAAGGAACTGCTATGCATAATGATAAGGTACGTGTTCGCATTGTACCATCAGATTATACTAAGCATAAACGTGAAGGCATCATCGTTGATGTTATTGAGCGTGCCAACGAAACTATTGTGGGTACTTACGATAGACAACAAAATTTTGGCTTTGTTGTACCTGATGATGAACGCATTGGTACTGATGTTTTTGTGGACTTAAAAAATACTTTAGATGCTCGTAGTGGCGCTAAAGTTTTAGTAAAAATTACAAAATGGCCTGAAGGCGACAAAAAGCCTGAAGGGATTATTACAGAAATTCTAGGTTATAAAGGGGATGTAGGCCTAGATATTAACTGTATTATGGCTAACCATAAGATTCCTTTTGCCTTTCCTGAAGAGGTTATTAAGGCTAGTAAGAAGATAGATACTGTTATCCATGAGGATCCAAAACGATGGGACCTTAGAGACTTACAAATGGTAACTATCGACGGAGAAGATGCAAAAGATCTTGATGACGCTGTAAGTGGTCGCAAATTACCAAATGGTAATTACGAACTAGGTGTACATATTGCGGACGTTAGTCATTTTGTCACTTCTGGTCAGCCTATTGATAATGAAGCGTATAAGCGTGGTACTTCTGTTTATTTGGTAGACCGAGTGGTACCAATGTTGCCAGAGGTATTATCGAATGGTATTTGTAGCTTAAATGCACATGAGGACCGCTATGCTATGACGTGTATGATGGAGATTGATGATTCGGGTACAGTTGTTAATTATCGTATTCGTCCGTCTATTATCCACGTAGGACGTCGCTGCAGTTATAAGGAAGTTTATAAAGCGCTTGAAGAAAATATTATTCCTGACGATTTAGTAGATTTTATACCTATGCTTCGCGATTTAGCAGAGATTGCAAAGATTTTAAATCGGATGCGTCGTCGTAGAGGGGCATTAGACTTTGATTTTCCTGAGTATAAGGTATTACTTGATCTCGACGGTACACCGTTGCGTATTGTAAAACGCGATCGAACTATGGCAGAGCGACTTATTGAAGAATGTATGCTCATTGCCAATGAAACGGTAGCAACACATTTGAAAGATACTGAATGTACATCGGTATATCGTATTCATGAAAATCCAAGTGAAGAGAAATTAGATTTATTCCAAAAGGTATTAAATTATTTAGGTCAAAATCTCGTCCTTAGTGCTGATGGCGTAACGCCACGAGATTTCCAAAAAATCCTTGATGTGGTAAAGGGACAGGATATAGAGCAAGTGGCTCAAATTATGACCTTACGTTCTATGCAGCAAGCGAAATATAGCATTGAAAACGTCGGCCATTTTGGGTTAGCATCCACTTGCTATACGCATTTTACATCTCCCATTAGACGTTATCCGGATTTGATGGTACATCGACTTTTAAAAGCGGATATGCACTGGAAGGGTGGATACTCTAAACGAGATGTAGATGAAGCTTTCTTAGCTGGTGCTGTGGAACATTCTTCCATACAAGAACAAGTGGCAACCGAGGCAGAACGAGAAACTACTGATCTAAAGAAGACTCAATACATGGTTCCATTTGTAGGCGAAGTTTTTGAAGGCACTATTGCGAGCATAACCTCCTTTGGCATGTTCGTAGAGTTAGAGAATGGTATCGACGGTCTCGTGC
>CAKQBP010000217.1 GCA_934216375.1 uncultured Veillonella sp. | reverse complement strand
CAGCTGTACCAGTCAAAGCTTGAACAAGCTGGAGATAACAATACAATATCGCCAGTCTCCGCCAATTTATAACCTTGCTCTACTGCTTCTTTCATGGATGAAGCACGATAAATCGGCTCCACACCAGCCTTTTTTGCAGCCGCTTCAAAGCGATCTGCCGCTTCCCCCATGAAAATAACAGCTTTAGTATGCTCTTTAACTAGCTGCATAAAATCTTCTAAAGGCGTCATTTTATCATGACCACCAGCTAATAGAATAACTTGTTGATCAAAGGATTCTAAGGCTTTAATCACAGAATCTACATTAGTGGCTTTCGAATCATTATAGAATGTGATACCACCAATCGTCTTAACGCGCTCTAAACGATGTTCAACTCCATGGAACTCGCTAATAATGCGATGAATTGTCTCTACGGGTACGCCCAACGCATAGGATAAAGCAATAACGGCCAATATATTTTCAATATTATGACGGCCTGGAATATGAATATCTTCATTTCCAATAACAGATTTTGCTATACCATCTTTAGCAATATAACATTGCCCATCAGCATAATAAGCGCCATTCTCTACAACTCGGTTTTGACTAATTTGTAAAATATGACTAGGCGCACGGTGTTCCATATCAACTACAACAGAATCATCAATGTTAAGTACTAAAAAATCTCTACTTAATTGATTTTCAAAGATGCGTTCCTTCGCAGCAATATAGTTTTCCATCATCTTATGACGAGCTAAGTGATCTGGAGTAATATTGAGCATAATAGCCCCAACAGGCCTAAAATGCTTGATTGTTTCTAATTGATAACTAGATAATTCGGCTACCAAAAAACCGTCTGCAGGCATAGCGTACGCCACTTCGCTAAGGGAATCACCAATATTCCCTCCCACACGAACTAGTTTTCCAGAGCCTTCTAGAACCTTAGTTAATAAGGTTGTTGTCGTAGTCTTACCATTTGTACCAGTAACAGCTACGATAGGTGATTTAGATACTTCATAAGCTAATTCTACTTCGCTGACCACGTCAATACCACGAGCCTGTGCTGCTTTTACAATCGGAATATCTAAAGAAATACCTGGAGAAATAACGATACGATCCACGCCATCTAGCAAGGACTCATCTTGACGTCCTGTAATAATATTTACCCCTGCCGCAACGAGTCGTTTCTCCTCAGCCGTAGGCAGTGTCATGGGCTTATAATCATTTAACACAACATGCGCACCCACTTGGGCTAATACCCAAGATGCACCTATACCGCTGGCTCCAGCGCCAAGAACAAGTATATGTTTATCTCCGTATTCCATCTATATCACCTAAATTATCTACAAAATTAATGTATCCTATCTAATAAGCATACCATTATTTACAACTTCCGTTAAGTATTATCTTATAAAGTTATAGTCGCTAAAAGCACACCAATAATGGCTAAAACAGCTCCACCAAACCAGAACCGATTAACAACTGTTTGTTCTGCCCATCCGGAAAGTTCAAAATGGTGATGAATAGGACTCATCTTAAATACACGCACACCACGTGTTTTGAAAGAAATAACTTGAATAATAACAGATAATGCTTCCATAACAAAAATGCCACCAATGACAACCAGTAGCAGTTCTGTTTTAGTTAAAATAGCCATTGCTGCAAAGGCACCGCCTAATGCCAAAGAGCCTGTATCCCCCATGAATACTTTTGCAGGGTTCACATTATATACCAAAAAGCCAAGACATACAGCTGCTCTAATAGCACCGAAGTACGCAACACTTTCAGCACCGATAGAATTTGTCATCGATACAGCCATCAGGCCAATAACAGAGAATGCTATCGCCGCCACTGCTGATGTACCACCAGCAAGACCATCAAGACCATCTGTTAAATTTACTGCATTTGTAGCTCCTACAATAATCAAAAATGCCAATACATAATAACCCCATCCCAATTGTAATTGTATATCTACAACAGGAATCCATAATGTGGTAGGAACAACCATAATCTCAGTAATGCAATAACAGAATACGGCAGCCAATATAAATTGTCCAAGTAATTTTTGCTTCGCTGTTAAACCAAGATTTCGTTTCTTTACTGCTTTTACAAAATCATCAAAAAAACCTAATAAACAATGACCCAGTGTTAAAAATAATAACATACCTGTGCCCACATTCCATGGTGCAAACAATGCCACGCCAATAACAAGGGCTACCATCATGAAAGCACCGCCCATTGTTGGCGTACCTGCTTTCGCTTGATGACTTTCAGGGCCTTCTTCACGAATACTTTGTTGTGCGTGCAAAGAACGCAACATAGGAATAGCAATTTTACCTAGCACTACCGTAATGATGAAAGTCGCTACGAAGGCTAACAGAATGTGATTTATCATATGAATCCTCTACTTATTAATAAATAGGACGGCTAGATATAACTAGCCGTTACCTATTATTCTCGATCCTTTAATTCTTCAACAACGCGCTCCATTCGTAAACCACGGGAACCTTTCACAAGGATAACATCCCCTTTTTCACGAATATCACTGTATGCATTTGCCATTTCTAAATGACTCTTACAACGGAATGCAGTTAAAC
>CAKQBP010000216.1 GCA_934216375.1 uncultured Veillonella sp. | reverse complement strand
AGCAGGAATTTGTGCTATCAATGGAGAATAAAAGTCCAAGATAACACGGAAACAAACTACTAACTATCTAAATTAAAGCACTTGTATTTTTAATTGTCAACTATAGTGATTGACTTTTAGTTTACTATATAGTCTAATACTATATATACTATGTTTTTAGTACTTTTTAAATTTGACTATAGCTAATAGTTATTATCAATAGTTCATAATAACTAAAAGATATACTCATCTTCATACAAAAACTACTAAACTTCATTTATCTTTCATATAACAAGATTAAATTATACGTAAGTAGATTGAGTAAAATCTACTTTCACAAAATCGTAACTAAACGAAAATTATAATTTGGTATCAGGAGGCATTGCTTATGAAAAATGTTAAGAAAGTATCCAAAGTACTATGTGCATTTGGCGTTAGTACAGTATTATTAGCAGGTGTAGTTGGTGCAGCTAGCAACCATGGTTACAACAACCATAGCAACTGGAACGGTGTTGGTAGCGTTGCTCCATCCGCACAAGCAAACTATTCTGTTGATTACATGGGCGCTGTTACAGTATTCCAACAACAATTCCCTGGCGCTACTGTAAAATCTATTTCCTATGACGCAAAACACAATCCTTACTATGAAGTAGAAGGTTATTATGGCAACCGTGAAGTAGAAATTAAAGTAGACGAAGCATCTGGTCAAATCGTTGGTAAAGAAGTAAAAGGTTACTCCAAAGCTTCTAAAACAATTAACGTTCAAAACATCATCATTCCTGAAGTAGCTGAAACAAAAGCTATGGAAAAAGTTGGTTCTGATTTCCAAACTATGGATTGGACTGTTGAACGTGAAAACGGCAGAGTTGTATATGAATTCGATATGACAACTGGCGGCGGTAAAAATGCTGAAGTAAAAGTAGACGCTACATCCGGTAAAGTTATTAGCGCTAAAGTTAAAAACACAAAATACTAAGATTTTTCTTTCATCAAGTGAAACCCTATCCTAACCCACTTAGATGACACACTACACATATAACACACATACTATACACACTGTATCCTTTGGATACACTCTCTAACACACACTCTCAGAGAGCCCGTAACACTAACCACGGGTTCCCTAACATCCTATCTCACACAATAGGAAAACGATCTGTGCACACACCACAGACCAAACGTTACACACACTATACTCCCTTAAAGGCCTTGGATCATTGAATCCAAGGTCTTTTTATATATCCATTCTATCAAGGTTGTATTACACCTATACAACTTTTTATTCTTATAAAATTAGCACATACTAACAAAAAGACCTCCCAACGGGAGGTCTTTTGTATAAGTTTTATAGGTTTGATAGTTATGTATTCTATTTCTTAAGCAAAGTTCAGCTTAAGGATGTCATTTGTAAGTTCTGAAAGTTTGATCTATAGTTTTCAAACTAAAAGTGTGAAAGATTAAGCTTTATCTAAAGCTTGTGCTAAGTCTTCGATGATGTCATCTACATTTTCAAGACCGATAGACAAACGAATCATGTCTGGTGTTACCCCAGCAGATTTTTGTTGCTCTTCATTAAGTTGAGCATGAGTTGTAGATGCAGGATGAATAACAAGAGATTTCGCATCTGCTACGTTGGCAAGATTGGAGAAGATTTCCAAAGAATCAACTAGCTTAATACCGGATTCTTTACCACCTTTTACACCGAATGTGAATACAGAGCCAACACCTTTAGGGAAATATTTATCTGCTAACGCTTTATATTTGCTATCTGCTAATTCTGGATAGTTTACCCATGCTACCTTAGGGTGTTTGCTCAAGAAGTCTACTACTTTACGAGTATTTTCTACATGACGTTCTACGCGCAAGGACAAAGTTTCAACCCCTTGCAAGATTTGCCATGCTGCAAGTGGTGCAATACATGCACCTGTATCGCGAAGCAATTGGGCACGGATTTTTACAGTAAATGGAATTGGTAGATCACCATACACTAAACCATTATAGTGTTCATCCCCTTCAGAGAAGCCAGGATATTTACCAGAACCTTTATAATCAAATTTACCAGATTCTACAACTACGCCAGCCAATGTTGTACCGTGTCCACCAAGATATTTAGTAGCAGAATGAATAACAACGTCAGCCCCATGCTCCAAAGGACGGAACAAATATGGAGATGCAAATGTATTATCTACGATTAAGATGATATTGTGTTTGTGTGCAATATCGGATACTGCTTGTACATCGATAAGATTAATACCAGGGTTACCAATAGATTCGATATAAACGGCTTTAGTCTTTTCATCGATAGCTGCTTCAAATTCTTCCAAATGATCCGGATTTACGAATTTAGTTTGAATCCCCAAACGAGGCAATGTAGCAGTAAACAAATTATAAGTACCACCATACAATGTGGATGCAGCAACAATATTATCACCAGCATCTGCTACATTTAAAATAGAGTACGTAACCGCTGCAGAACCAGATGCTACTGCGATACCAGCTGCACCGCCTTCAAGTTGTGCTACACGAGCATCCAATACATCTGTAGTAGGATTGCCAAGGCGAGAGTAAATACCACCAGGATTAGTCAATGCAAAACGGCCTGCTGCTTCTTCTGCATCTTTAAATACGAAAGATGTAGTT
>CAKQBP010000215.1 GCA_934216375.1 uncultured Veillonella sp. | reverse complement strand
CATGATACCTATAAGGCCGTAAGCTACAAGAGCACCACCAGGGCCAGCTGTACTTACCACTTCACCACCGGCAACGAATAAACCTGTACCGATAGCACCACCTAAAGCGATCATATTCATATGACGCGCTTTTAAGGAACGTTTTAGGTGTTGATCTTTGTTAGACGTAAACTCTACGTTACTATTATGATTTTCAGACATGGGTCACCTCTTACAAATCTAGATTACGCACGTATTTCGCGTTATCTTCAATAAATTTACGACGAGGCTCTACCTTATCACCCATGAGAACCGTAAAGATTTTGTCAGCTTCGATAGAATCTTCTAAGCTAACTTGTAAAATCGTACGATTATCAGGGTTCATTGTAGTTTCCCATAATTGTTCAGGATTCATTTCACCTAAACCTTTATAACGTTGAATTGTAGTACCATCGCGGCCTACTTCATCAAGTTTAGCAGTTAACTCTGCATCAGAGTATACATACCAGTGAGACTTGCCCTTCTTGATTTGGTACAAAGGTGGTTGGGCAATATAGATATGACCTTCCTCTACCAATGGTTTCATATAGCGGTAGAAGAATGTTAATAACAATGTACGGATGTGAGCGCCGTCAACGTCCGCATCGGTCATGATGATAATCTTGTTATAACGGGATTTTGTAATATCGAATTCATCGCCAATACCTGTACCAAAAGCGGTAATCATGGAGCGAATTTCGTTATTAGCCAAAATCTTATCGAGACGTGCTTTTTCTACGTTAAGAATTTTACCACGTAATGGCAAAATTGCTTGGTAACGACGATCGCGCCCTTGTTTTGCAGAACCACCCGCAGAATCACCTTCCACAAGATAAATTTCAGTCATAGATGTATCTTTTTCGGAGCAGTCCGCCAATTTACCAGGAAGGCTAGATACTTCCAACGCATTTTTGCGGCGCGTTAAGTCGCGGGCTTTACGAGCAGCCTCACGAGCACGGCTCGCCATCGTTGCTTTTTCGATGATCTTCTTCGCATCTTGAGGATGTTCTTCGAAGAATGTTTTAAGACCTTCTGTAACGATAACATCTGTAATACCTTTAACTTCACTATTGCCAAGTTTAGTTTTTGTTTGGCCTTCAAATTGAGGTTCCAATACTTTTACAGATACGACAGCTGTCAAACCTTCACGTACGTCTTCACCAGAAAGATTAGACTCATTTTCCTTGATCAAACCAGATTTACGGCCATAATCATTGAGGGTACGAGTCAAGGCAGCACGGAAACCAGATAGATGTGTACCACCGTCAATCGTATTGATGTTATTTACGAAGGACAACAAGTTTTCACTATAGCTATCGTTATATTGCAATGCCACATCTACCACAACATCGTCTTTTGTATTTTCAATGTTGATAACAGTTGGATTAATTGCTTCTTTATTTTCGTTCAAGAAGGTAATGAAAGAAACCAAACCACCTTCATAGTGGAAGCTTTCAACACGAGGTTCCTCTAAGCGCAAATCGCTCAATGTAATGCGAAGGCCTTTGTTAAGGAATGCCAATTCTTGTAAACGCATTTTCAATGTATCAAAGCTAAATACGGTAGTTTCAAAGATTTCTGCATCTGGCTTAAAAATAACTGTAGTACCAGTGCCTTCAGCCTTGCCGATTTCGTGCAACTCGGAAGTTTTATGACCACGAGCAAAGGAAATCTCTTGAACAATACCATTTTGAGATACTTGAACCTTAGTCCATTCACTCAATGCATTAACTACGGAAATACCTACGCCATGAAGACCACCAGATACCTTGTAGCCGCCACCGCCGAATTTACCACCTGCATGCAATTTCGTTAATACTAGCTCTACCGCAGACATACCAGATTCATGCATCCCTGTTGGAATACCACGACCATCATCGACAACGGTAACACTGTTATCTGGATTGATGGATACTTCGATGTGGGTAGCGTAACCAGCAAGTGCTTCGTCTACAGAGTTATCTACAACTTCGTATACGAGGTGATGCAAACCACGAGCAGACGTACTACCAATATACATCCCTGGGCGTTTACGCACCGCGTCTAGACCCTCAAGAACCTGAATATTCTGAGCGCCATAATTTTGTTCAGGCATGAAACAAACTCCTCCTAACAATCTATCATACTGCACTTGATTGAAATAAAGTAACAAAACATGTACAGGATTAAACTTTATCTCTTTATTATACTATAAAACTCATCAATCCGTCTCATTAAAGTCTTAATACTGATACCAGATCCATACACACAAGCATCAGTGACCACATATGTCTTGATTTGCTCCTCTGGCACCATAGCGATATATTCTAGCGTTTCATAGTGATGAATAGGACTTTTATGGGACTTTCCGCCCTTGGCATGCACCATCGTAATAATGGATTCTATGGGCACAGAAATGGTATCTCCAATATGAACGTACATAAGAATGCCCCCTCTACTTTTCTAATGTCCCATTAAGGGCATCGATTTTGCGTTGCTCCTCTTCAGCGAGGAACTTAGATCGATATTTATTACACAAATTGATGACGTGCTGATCCGTCAACTCATCAGGCTTTTTGTGGGTGATGAGCATGGTCACCATAAACATATGACGGCGATTGATGGATCCTTTATAAATCTTATCAAGGTAAAAGTATATGGA
>CAKQBP010000214.1 GCA_934216375.1 uncultured Veillonella sp. | reverse complement strand
GTCGTACATATTCTGAAGCTTTATTCAAAGCTATCAATGGTGCAAACATGCGTATTCCAGAGGATGGTACAATTCTCATGACAGTAGCAGACCGTGATAAAGCAGAAGCTTGTGAACTTGCAAAAGGGTTCATCGATCTTGGTTATCATATTGAAGCAACTGGTGGTACAGGTAAATACTTTATCGAACACGGTGTTGATTGTAAGGTGGTTAATAAAATCTCTGAAGGGGATGACAACTGTGCTGACCACATTCGTCAAGACAAAGTCGATCTTGTACTTAATACATTGACTGCAGGTAAACGTCCTGAACGCGAAGGCTTCCAATTACGTCGTCTCGCTGTAGAAATGGGTACACCTTGCTTAACAAGTCTTGATACAGCACGGGAAGTATTGCGTGTTGTGGCGAATCGTAAAGATGATGCTAACTACTCTGTAGAAGCGTTACAAGATTTTGAATTGGAGTAATAACCATGAGTGGCTATGTAGAACAGGGCGAAGTCGTTCGCAATGAGCAAATAGGCTCTGATGTGTGGATTATGGATATTCACGCACCAAAACAGGCAGCAGAAGCAAAGATAGGACAGTTTTGTAATGTTCGCGTAGCGGACTCTACGGCGCCATTATTGCGCCGCCCTATTAGCTATGCTGGATTTGATGCCCGAAAGGGTACGATTACCCTTTTGTATCGCGTCGTAGGTAAGGGGACTGAGATTATGACACATCTCGTACCTGGCGATACATTAGATTGTTTAGGCCCTTTGGGCGAACCGTTTGTAACATCTAATAATATGCTTCTCATTGGCGGTGGCGTTGGTATTGCACCGATGCTATGTATCGCATCTCATTTGAAAGAAGGTGAAGAAGCACAAGTTATTTTGGGCTTTAGAAATGAAAGCGAAACCTTCTGGGCAGATTTATTTAAAGATACACCTGTTCAAGTCCACATCACTACTGATGATGGTAGTGTGGGCACAAAAGGTTTCCCTACGGCTATTATGCCTGACCTAATTAATGCTAATTCCTTTACTTCTGTCATGACTTGTGGTCCTACGCCGATGATGAAAGGCGTAGCTCAAGTGGCTAAAGAACTGAATGTGCCTTGCCAAGTTTCTCTTGAGGAGCGTATGGGCTGTGGTACTGGAGGTTGTTTAGGCTGTGCTTGTGATGGTGCAGAAGGTAAACGCTATAAAGTTTGTAAGGATGGTCCTGTATTCCCCGCTGAGGAGGTGTTCTTTTAATGCATGAACGCGATTTAAATAACACCGTTACGCCAAATCCAAAGCTTGCCATTGATTATTGCGGGATTAAGATGAAAAATCCTATTATCGCCGCATCTGGCACCTTTGGCAATGGCCCTGAGTATGCTGGGTATTTAGATCTTAGCAATGAGATAGGAGCTATCTCCGTAAAAGGTTTAACACCTAAGGGGCGTCACGGAAACCCTGGAACTCGTATTGCAGAAACACCATCTGGCGTATTGAACTGCATTGGCCTTGAAAATCCTGGAGCTGAACATTTTGTTAGAGAAATTCTACCAGAGCTTAAGAAATATGATGTACCATTGCTAGCGAATATGTCTGCGGGCACAATTGATGAGTTTGCTTGGATGGCAGAGACATTATCTGTAGATGGCATTGCAGGGTTAGAAGTCAACGTATCTTGCCCAAATGTAGAATGTGAAGGCATGGCTTTTGGTGTAGATCCAAAGGTTGTTGAATCGGTAACTAAAGCGGTTCGTAAGGTAACGGATAAACCTGTTATCGTTAAGCTTTCACCAAATGTAACAGACATTGTAGAAATCGCAAAGGCTGTTGAAGCAGGCGGTGGTAATGGAGTAAGTCTAATTAATACCTTGTTGGGCATGGCTATAGATATTCACCGTCGCAAGCCTGTATTGGGGAACACTTATGGTGGATTATCCGGCCCAGCCGTAAAACCCGTGGCTCTTCGCATGGTGCACCAAGTTTATAAAGGGGTAACTATTCCTATTATTGGTCTTGGTGGTATCATGACTGGCACAGATGCTATCGAATTTATGATGGCAGGGGCGCAAGCCGTTCAAGTTGGTACAGCTACGATGGTAGATCCAACAGCAATTTCACGTATTGCCCGTGAAATGAGCGAATATGTAGAACAATATAATCTTAACAGCATCACTGATATTGTAGGTGCTGTTCATCAAGCTTAACACAATCTTATCTACGGTGAACTTAAGCAACCATAAGCTTTGCCGCAATGTAAGATCTGATACAAAAAGACCTAGTACAAATTGTACTAGGTCTTTTCTTATGTATTGTATTGGCATCTATAATCAAATAGGTACCAATCATATGAGCTGTTAATGTCATATTATGGTAATAGTATGTACAAATATGATTATACATAGGCTTTGTAAAAGTCGATAAATTGCTGCGCTACCGGGGAAAGTGCATGTCCTTTAAGTGTGATAAAGGCTTTTTTGAAATCTCCTGAGAATTCTGGTAATTTAATGCGAGCCATTTTACGATGGTTTACTAGTTCTTTAGCGTCCATTGGCACTAAGGAAACCGTGCGACCAGAAGAGGCCCACTCAATAGCTGAGCTTTTTGTTGTAGTTATAGCTACCGCATTAAGTTGCTCCATATCTGTTAAGCTAGATTGCATAATCATTCGGACAGAGCCACCAGAAAGGG
>CAKQBP010000213.1 GCA_934216375.1 uncultured Veillonella sp. | reverse complement strand
ATTAAAAGCAGGTCGTCCTTGTATCTTAGGTGGTGTTCATATCGAATCTAAGCTTGGCCCTGATGGTCACTCCGATGCGGATGTTCTTATTCATGCCTTGATGGATGCCATGTTGGGTGCTGCAGGTTTACGGGATATCGGATACTATTTTCCACCTGAAGATGACCAGTATAAAGGGATTTCTAGCATGCTTTTATTAGAAAAAGTAAATTCCTTATTGAAAGAACGTGGGTTACAAGCCTATAATATTGATATTATGGTTATTTCTGAGACACCTAAATTAAAGCCTCACATCGATATGATGAAGGCTAATTTACAGTCTATATTAGAGATACCATTAGATCGCATTAGTATTAAAGCGACAACGAATGAAATGCTAGGTGCCATTGGGCGCCGCGAAGGTATTGCTGCACAAGCTGTCGTTTCTGTATATGAAGGAGAGATTTAATCATGAGTTCCATGAAAGTTCGTTTTGCTCCAAGCCCTACGGGTCCATTCCATATTGGTGGTGCTCGTTCTGCTTTGTTTAACTGGCTATTAGCACGTAAGGAAAAAGGCACATTTGTATTGCGCATTGAAGATACAGATTTAGCTCGTTCTACACGTGAAAGTGAAGAGAATATTAAAGCTTCCTTACAATGGCTTGGCATGAACTGGGATGAAGGCATTGATGTGGGTGGTAATAATGGTCCTTACCGTCAAACAGAACGTCTTGATTTATATAAAGAAGTAACACAACGCTTATTGGATGAAGGTAAAGCTTATGAGTGTTATTGCACCCCTGAAGAGTTAGATGCGGTGCGTCAAAATCAAATGGAGCGTGGGGAAACACCGAAATACAACGGTCATTGTGAACACTTAGATGAAGAGACAAAGGCTAAATACATTTCTGAAGGTCGTAAACCTACAATTCGTTTGCGTGTACCGTTGAATAAAACATATGCTTTTGATGATATGGTACGTGGGCATGTATCCTTTGAATCTAATGGTGTTGGTGATTTTGTAATTGTAAAATCTGATGGCATTCCTGTATATAACTTTGCTGTAGTAATGGACGATCATATGATGGGGATCACTCACGTTATTCGTGCAGAGGAACATTTATCTAATACACCTCGTCAAATGGCTATTTATGAAGCTTTAGGTTGGGAGGTCCCTAAGTTTGGTCATATTTCCTTGATTCTTGGTAAAGACTACAAGAAAATGTCTAAACGTCATGGTGCTACTTCTGTTGAACAATACAAACAATTAGGGTACTTGCCAGAAGCACTTGTAAACTTCTTGGCACTTCTTGGTTGGGCTCCTGAAGGTGAAGAAGAATTCTTCACACAAGATGAATTGATTCAGGCTTTCTCTATGGATCGGGTAGCGAAAAATCCTGCTGTATTTGATATTGATAAGTTAAACCATATAAATTTCCACTACATGAAGAATTTGAGTGATGAAGAGTTATTCCACCTTTGTTTACCACATTTGAAAGAGGTTGGTTTAGCTCCAGATAGCTTGAATCAAGTTGATATCGATTGGTTGACATTGTTATGCTCTACATTCCGTGATCATATTAGCTATGGTGCTCAAATTAAAGATCATGTAGGTTTGTTTATGGGCGAAACAGTATTCCTTGAAGAGGGGCATGAAGAGGAGTTGCGTGCTGTATTGAAGGAAGAAACAGCCCCAACAGTTCTCGGCGCTTTCCGGAATGCATTGGCTGAACTTGATGAAATTACACCTGAAGTTGTAAAAGCAACAATCAAGGCGGTAATGAAAGAAACCTCTTTAAAAGGTAAATTCGTATTTATGCCAATTCGTGTAGCTTTAACAGGTCAAATGCATGGCCCGGATTTGAATAATATTGTTACATTACTTGGTAAAGAAAAGTGCTTACATCGTTTAGATAATGTAGGTGCATTAACAAAATAAATTTTATCAATTAATCAAAGGAGTTCACGTAACAGGTGTTATGTGAACTCTTTTTGTATATGTTGTTAATATTCTATAGAAATGCTATAATAATCGGCGTATTAAATTTTGATTTATTATGAAAGCGAGTGTTTTTATGAGTGTTATTCGTTCTATTAATCACTTATTCAATAGTTATCTATCATGGATAGTACTATTGATGGCTGTTTTAGCATATATGCTACCTGCAGTATTTTCTTGGATGACTCCTTATATTGCTTACATGCTACAGTTTGTTATGTTTGCGATGGGGTTAACATTAACAGCTCAAGTTTTTATTGATGTATTTAAGCAACCAATGAAGGTTATTCTTGTATCCGTAATCCAATTCTTATGGATGCCATTAGCAGGTTTCTTAGTAGCCTTAGCATTTAATTTTCCTCCAGAAGTTGGGATTGGTTTTATCTTGTTGGGTGCATGTCCTGGTGGTACTGCTTCTAATGTAATGACCTTCCTTGCAAATGGTAATGTTCCCTTATCCGTATCAGCAACAACTGTATCCACATTATTGGCACCTATTTTAACGCCTTTATTTGTCGTATTATATGCAGGTGCAACATCTTCTATTGAAATTCAATTTATGCCAATGTTTATATCCATTGTAAAAATCGTGTTAGTACCAATTATTTTGGGGATTGTATTGAATTACTTTATTGGCGCAAAAATTGAACCTGTAAAATCTGTATGTCCAACCATTGCAGCTATCGCGGTATTGCTT
>CAKQBP010000212.1 GCA_934216375.1 uncultured Veillonella sp. | reverse complement strand
ATTATAGGCAGTGTAAATATCTTTAGTGCTACTTATATCAGTTCTATCTATGAAAATACGGGATTATTAGGCTACTTTTTAAAGCATATGACGTTTTTGCTTTTGTCTATGGCGGTAGGCGTTGTTTTGTATCGATATGATTACCGTCAGTTACAGAAGCCTCACATGTTGCAAAGAATTATGATTGCCACACTCATTGGCATGATCTTGGTTCTTGCGGTTGGTGCTGTTATTAATGGTGCACGTCGTTGGATTGTTATTGGCCCCGTATCGATACAGCCTTCAGAATTTGCGAAATTAGCAGCCCTGATATGGACGTCGGCTAAATTGAGTACTATGCGAAAATGGGGGAAACCAAGGCATACTAATCCACTCATTAATTTACAAGGATATTTTAGTGAGCGCGTAGGCTATATGCTGCCAATGCTAATCTGGCCAATTATATTCGCAATTTTAACGATCTTGCTACCAGATATGGGCACTACTGTATTGATTTTTGGCTTTTCATTTGTACTCATCTATTTAGCGGGTTTTGATGGAAAATTCTTTGGCGGAGCTTTTGCGATAGCTGGATTTCTTGGCTTTATTGCAGCTCGTATGTCGCCATATCGCTGGGAACGTATTCAATCTTGGTTTGATCCTTGGCCTCATGCGCAGGATATGGGGTATCAAACAGTTCAAGGGCTGTTGGCTGTAGGTTCTGGTGGCATTTTAGGCGAAGGCTTTATGCAAGGTACATCAAAGTATTTTTACTTACCAGAAGCACACACGGACTTTGCTTTTGCTGTATGGGCGCAAGAAATGGGCTTCATTGGTGCAGTGTTTGTTGTCGTTCTGATTGCAGCTTTTACCTATTTTGGGTTCCGCATTTCTAATAAGGCTCGTGATGAATTCGGGAAATGGTTAGCAATGGGAATAACATTGCTTATCAGTGGTCAGGCCTTGTTTAACATCGCCATGGTATGTGGTATCATGCCTGTAACAGGGGTACCATTACCGTTTGTTAGTTATGGCGGCTCTTCATTACTGATGAATTTCATGGCTATTGGGTTGTTGGCAAGTATTGGTCGTCGTAATGTAGAAGGGGTAAAACCAGTTGGTACAGCTGAACCATTACCATCTTTGCGCGAAGAAACACAAAGTCGTTTCAAGCCTGCTGCTACGACGCGTACTAATAAGACAAATATGCCTGGACCGTTTAAACCACGGCCTTCTAAAAAGTCGACTCGTAGACAGACTAAATTTGAACGTTAATATCTAACTTATGTATCATAAGATGAATCTGTTTGTGTAAATTCATAGAGTATATTTAAGGACTGTACTATATGAACTTAGCATCGTTATATTGTGTGTGAGGAGAAACGATGAAAGATTATATTGATATTCAAGAACGCCCATCATGGGGCCGAATGTTACCACTTAGTTTTCAACATTTATTTGCCATGTTTGGCTCTACTGTATTAGTACCGTATTTATTAAAAGTAGACCCAGCAACGGCATTGTTTATGAATGGTATTGGTACATTATTGTACTTATTTGTGTGTAAGGGTAAGATTCCTGCATATCTTGGTTCCAGCTTTGCTTTTATTGCGCCTGTAGCAGGTGTGTTATCTGCTGGTCTTGGTTATGAAGCGGCAAAAGGGGCCTTCGTTGTATTTGGTCTATCTTTTGTAATTTTGTCTGTTCTCGTACGTTATATTGGTACGCGTTGGATTGATAAATTATTCCCACCAGCGGCAATGGGTGCTATCGTAGCGATTATCGGCTTAGAATTAGCGCCAGTAGCGATGAGTATGTCTGGCCTTATCGGCAATCAAGATTTAGGCATGAGCCATAGCCAAGCTGTTATTATCTCGATGTTTTCCTTAGTTGTTACCTTGCTTGGAACTGTTGTGTTCCGTGGTTTCTTAGCTGTTATTCCTGTTCTTATCGGTGTTGTCTCCGGTTATGTATTGTCTGCTGTGATGGGAGTTGTTGACTTCTCTGGTGTAGAAGCTGCTCCTTGGCTTTCATTGCCTCAGTTCTACGGCATGCCTGTATTTGATATCAATGCAATTATCATGATTATGCCGGCGCTCTTCGTAGTATTTGCAGAGCACGTTGGTCATTTAGTTGTTACTAGTAATATCGTCGCTAAAGATTTGATGAAAGAGCCTGGTCTACAAAGATCCTTGCTTGGTGATGGCCTTGCAAATATTCTTTCTGGTTTCTTTGGTGCGACACCAAATACGACGTATGGTGAAAACATCGGCGTACTTGCAATTACTCGTTGCTTCAGCGTATGGGTAATCGGTGGTGCCGCAGTTTTAGCTATGATTGTGTCCTTTGTAGGTAAAGTGGCAGCTCTTATTCATGCTATTCCGGTACCTGTTATGGGTGGTGTATCTATTTTATTGTTCGGTATCATCGCAGCATCTGGCTTGCGTATGCTTGTAGAACGTAAAGTAGACTACACAAACCCTGTCAATATGATTCTTACATCCGTTATCCTTGTGGTAGGTCTTAGCGGTGCAGAACTCGCAGTTGGTCCTGTTGTATTAAAAGGGATGGGCCTTGCCACTGTAGTAGGTATGGCTATGAGTATTAGCTTGTTAATCCTTCAAAAAACAGGCGTTGGCAATGACCAATTGAAAAAAACAGAAGTATTATATCATGGCTCTTTAAAATCTTGGAATATAACCTTGAGATCATAAAGTAAATTGATTTGTACTCAGTATAAT
>CAKQBP010000211.1 GCA_934216375.1 uncultured Veillonella sp. | reverse complement strand
GAATAGTCATAGCCTCACGATTCAACTCGATGGTAGCAATCGTATCATTCTTGTAAAACTCGATAGTTTGCATAACTTGTTTTGTTAATTCTAAACGACTGGCAGATACGGCTTCTATGGTTTCAGAAATAACATTTGGTCTAGCCCCTGCAGCTACACATTTGGCAGCCATCTCAAGAGTATTTGCTGTAGTATTGCTAAATTTAAAGAAACCACAATCTGTAGCAATCGCCATATATAATGCAGTACCCATAGATTCAGTGATAGGCCAATTCCATTTTGTACATAAGTCGGTAACAATTTCACCAGTAGCAGCAAAGTCAGGCTTTAAATATAGATGGTCCGCGAATTCTGTATTAGAAATATGGTGATCTATATTAAAAATAGGTGCACTCCAAAGTGCACCTACTTTGCCAATTCGCTCATACGTGCTAGCATCCAAAACCATAAGCATATCAATATCAACTGGATTAGTTTCAAAGTACGCTACATCATGGATGTGGTCCGTATATCGTAAGAATGAGTACTTCTCAGGAACTACATCATCCACTACCATATATACAGTTTTACCTTGTCCTATAAGGGCTTCGTAAAAGGCCACCATGGACCCGATAGCATCGCCATCAGGTCTAACATGGACGGTTAGCATAATAGAATTAGCTTCACACAGAGCCATATGTAATTGATTAATAGTAATCTTACTCATGTTCTGTATCCTTTTTGTTAATTTATTTCTTCATCCTTTTTGATTTCATTCAAAAGGGATTCAATATGCATGCTATAGTCTAAAGACGTATCCTTATCAAAGGTGATGGAAGGAATATGGCGTAATTTAAGTACTTTACCAAGCTCTGTACGAATATGACCTGCTGCATGCTTTAATGCGATAAGGGTATCTTGTTTTTCCTTATCGGAACCAAACAAGGAAACATAAATCGTAGCTTCACGCAAATCACCTGTTACATGAACATCAGTAATTGTGGTAAAACCGATGCGAGGATCTTTCAATCCACGCATCAACATTTGACTTACCTCTTGTTTGATAAATTCTTGTAATTTTCTGACACGAACATCACTCATATAAACCTCCTATAATTGAGGTGCAATTTCTTCCATCAAGTATGCTTCAATAACGTCGCCTTCCTTGATGTCGCGATATCCTTCTAAGGAGATACCACATTCAAAGGATGTTTTAACTTCCTTAACTTCATCTTTGAATCGACGTAAAGAATCAACCTTACCTTCAAATACAACGATGCCGTCACGAATTAAACGAACTTCAGAGTCGTTAGTAATACGACCTTCCGTTACATAAGAGCCAGCTACAATAGCCTTTGGGGTAGAAATAACTTGACGCACTTCTGCACGACCTACGACAACCTCTTTAAATTGAGGTGCCAACATACCGCGCATAGCAGATTCAACATCATTGATAGCATCATAAATTACACGATATGTACGCAAATCAACCTTTTCTTGTTCCGCTGCACGTCGAACATTAGCATCAGGGCGTACATTAAAGCCCATTACAATCGCATTAGATGCAGATGCCAACATGATATCCGATTCATTAATAGCACCTACTGCAGCATGAACGATAACAATACGTACCTCAGGGTTTTTGATGCCTTCTAAAGATTGACGCAATGCTTCTACAGAACCTTGAACATCGGCTTTGATAATGATATTAAGATCCTTCAACTCGCCTTGTTGAATTTGATTAAAAATATCATCTAATGTGACTTTATGTGTAGCTTGTAATTCTTGAACCCGTTGTTTAGCAATACGTTTTTCAGCAATTGCACGTGCTTCGTTATCATCCATACCATTTATAATTTCACCAGCTTGTGGAACTTCGGAGAAGCCCAAAATTTCTACCGGCATAGACGGACGAGCAACTTTTACTTTTTCACCGCGCTCATTTGTCATGGCACGTACTTTACCGTATGCAGTACCAGCAAGTACTGTATCACCTACACGAAGAGAACCTTTCTGTACCAAGACAGTACATACGGCACCACGACCTTTATCAAGTTGAGCCTCGATAACTACGCCATATGCCTTACGGTTAGGGTTCGCTTTCAATTCCATAACTTCTGCTACGAGCAAGATATTTTCAAGTAAGTCATCAATACCTTGTTTTTGTTTAGCAGATACTGGAACCATGATTACATCGCCGCCCCATTCTTCTGGTAAAAGGCCATGTTCAGACAATTGTTGTTTAACATGATCTGGGTTAGCACCTGGTTTATCCATTTTGTTGATGGCTACAATAATAGGTACATCTGCAGACTTCGCATGATTAATGGCCTCGATAGTTTGTGGCATTACTCCATCGTCAGCAGCTACTACGAGAACTGCGATATCTGTAGATTTTGCACCACGTAAACGCATAGCAGTAAACGCTTCATGACCAGGTGTGTCAAGGAATGTGATTTTATTATCCTTGTAGCGAACTTGGTACGCACCGATATGTTGAGTGATACCACCAGCTTCGCCAGCTGTTACATTAGTTTGACGAATTACGTCCAACAAAGATGTTTTACCATGGTCAACGTGACCCATAATAGTTACTACAGGAGGACGTGGTTTTAACGTTTCTGGTGCATCTTCAATTTCGATAACATCTGTAGGATCTTCTTCTGGTTCTACTTCAGTTACAGTTACACCGAACTCTTCAGCTACAATAGTAGCTGTATCTACATCAACCTCTTGGTTAATGCTGGCCATAAC
>CAKQBP010000210.1 GCA_934216375.1 uncultured Veillonella sp. | reverse complement strand
TTATTAAAGCTCTAGCAATGGTAAAAAAGGCATCTGCTTTAGCAAATATGAAAACAGGTCGTCTCAATGTATCTATCGGTAAAGCGATTGTTCAAGCAGCTGATGAAGTTATTGCCGGTGAATTTGCTGACCAATTTCCAGTTGACCCAATTCAAGGTGGTGCTGGCACTTCTGTGAATATGAATATGAACGAAGTGTTGGCAAATCGTGCTTGTGAAATTTTAGGCCATCCAAAAGGTAGCTATGATATTGTAAGCCCTAATAATCACTGTAACATGGCACAATCTACAAATGACGCTTTTCCAACAGCGATTAAAGTTTGTGCAATTTTGAAATCTAAACCGTTACTTGAAGCTTTGCAACGTCTTGTTGATGAGCTTGAGAAAAAAGCTGAAGAATATAGTGAAATTTTAAAAATGGGGCGTACTCATTTGCAAGATGCGGTGCCTATTACGTTGGGACAAGAGATGGGTGCTTATGCATCTGGTATTCGTCGTGGTATTAAACGTATTAAATCCGCCGTTGAAGGTGCACATGTAATCAACATGGGTGCCACTGCAGTTGGTACAGGTCTTAATGCTGAACCTAACTACATTCATGATGTAGCTTATGAACTTAGTGAAGTAGTAGGCGAACCGTTCTACACTGCGGAAAACTTAATCGATGCTACAAACAATACAG
This sequence comes from uncultured Veillonella sp., assembly GCA_934216375.1. Lineage (GTDB taxonomy): Bacteria > Bacillota > Negativicutes > Veillonellales > Veillonellaceae > Veillonella. The sequence continues at coordinate 2,076 of CAKQBP010000210.1, read as the reverse complement.
ATGTATTTGCTGATATCTCTAGCGGTTTGAAAGTAACTGCACTTGTATTGATTAAGATGGCAAATGATTTTCGCTTAATGGCATCTGGTCCTCGCTGTGGCATTGGGGAATTGAAATTACCTGCCCGTCAACCAGGATCCTCTATCATGCCAGGAAAAGTAAACCCTGTTATCGCCGAAGTATTGAACCAAGTATGTTACCAAGTTATCGGTAATGATACTACTATTACATTAGCTGTAGAAAATGGTCAATTCGAGTTAAATGTTATGGAACCTGTATTGGCATACAACTTGTTCAATAACCTTTGCTACCTTAAAAATGGTGTAAATACATTCGTTGATAAATTGCTCGTTGATCTTGAAGTAGACCGTGAACAATGCGAGTACTGGTTGAACCGTTCCGTAGGTATCGTAACAGCATTGTTACCACACCTTGGTTATGAAACTGCATCTGCATTGGCGAAAGAAGCGTATGAAACTGGTCGAGCTATTCGTGATATCATCTTGGATCAAGGCTTATTGACTGAGAATGAAATTAATCATATTCTTTCTCCTAAGGAAATGACTCGCCCTGGTATAGCTGGTGCGAATCTTTTAAAACAAAAAGGCAACTAATTTATAGTTCTCTTTTGACACATGAATAAAGCATGAAAATGAAAGACTGTCAACCCTTTTGGTTGACAGTCTTTTTTAATACTGATAAAATTATATATTGCAAAAGTAGCGTTTTCTGCTTTTGGATGTAAAAACTATAACACAAATAGTGATGAGGTTTTCTTCCAAGGTTGTGCTTGGTTAATGGGAAGCAAGGTTATTTTAAAAATGAAATGGACCTTGCTTTATTTGACGTTGCCCGAGCAGGAAAACTGAGACCTGTAAGATGTCTTTTTCATGCCGTTATAGAAAATGGTAGACCAGTGTGTTTTGATAGGGGTGAAAGCAAATATGTTCAAACCTGAACAGGTAGGCAAACGAACTCGTTATACGTACGCTAAAATTAACGAAGTTATCAAGATGCCGCATTTATTGGACATTCAGCGTAAATCGTATGAGTGGTTCTTGGAGAGTGGTTTACAAAATATTTTCAACGATATTTCTCCGATTAAAGACAATTCAGGTAATCTAGTACTTTCTTTTGAAGGCTTCAGCTTAGGTGAACCTAAGTATGATATTAATGAATGTAAAAACCGTGATGCAACTTACGCAGCACCACTTCGTGTAAATATTCGCTTGGTAAATAATGATCCAGAAAATATGGACATTAAAGAACAAGAAGTATTCATGGGCGACTTCCCATTGATGACTGATACAGGTACTTTCATCATCAATGGCGCAGAGCGTGTTATCGTATCTCAGTTGGTACGTTCTCCAGGCGTTTACTACAACAAAGAAATCGATACAATGGGTAATCGATTGTACGATTCCACAGTTATTCCTAACCGTGGTGCATGGATCGAGCTTGAAACTGATGCAAGTGAAGTTGTGGCTGTTCGTATTGACCGTAACCGTAAATTACCAGCTACTGTATTGGTACGTGCATTAGGTTGGGATACTAATGAAAGTATCCTCGACCTCTTCTGGAACGGTAAAACTGATGAGGATGGTTTACCAGTATATGATGAACGCATCGTTCGTACATTAGAAAAAGATACAACTCAATCTGCTGATGAAGCATTGGTTGAAATTTATAAAAAATTACGTCCAGGCGAACCTCCTACTGTAGAGTCTGCTCGTAACTTGTTCGATAACTTGTTCTTCGATGCACGCCGTTATGACTTGGCGCGCGTTGGTCGTTACAAATTGAATAAAAAACTTGGCTGGCGCCAACGTATGCTGGGTCAAATATTGGCTCAACCAATTGTAGATCCAGAAACTGGCGAAATTATCCTTGATGCAGGCGTACAAGTTGGGGAAGAACAACTTGATATCGTTGCTAATAGCCATGTATTCGATGGTGAAGGTTTTGCTGAATTCTACATCGTAAATAATGATGGTGTAGAGTCTAAAGTTATCTGTAATAACTGCAACTTACCATATGATCACCGTACAGTAACACGTGAAGACATGATCGCTAACA
>CAKQBP010000209.1 GCA_934216375.1 uncultured Veillonella sp. | reverse complement strand
GTACAGCGCTAACCTGTCGAGTAAGTTTAGGAATATCAAAGATATTTGTAATATAATCAATTGCACCTTGATCCATACTGTCACCTCATGAAATTAATAATGTATATTATAGTATATAAATTCATAAATATAAAAATAGGCGGTAAGACAAAAGTCTTACCGCCTAATGTTGGTGCCGGAGGTGGGACTTGAACCCACACGGTGTTACCCGCTTGATTTTGAGTCAAGTGCGTCTGCCATTCCGCCACTCCGGCGTATCGGAACATTTGTTATTATACAGACATCCCTAAGCAATGTCAACATATTTTTTTATATTTCATCTAAAATATTTTGAACCGTTTTCATATCTGTATCACATTGTTGTTTCCATGTAAGTGCGACACCTGTAATATAGCCTTTACGGGCAAATTCTACATCGGTAGGAACACTTTCAGCACCATAGTCTAGCTCGCCAGCTAACCAATAATAATCCTGTCCTCTTGAATTGATGCGAGCTTCGATAATATTACTATAGGTTTGTAAACCTTGGCTCACCATTTTAAAATGGTCCCAATCACATGCACCACGTAATGGAAAGTTCACATTTAGCAAACCACTAAACTGACCCGCCACATAAATTTTCTCAATCAATTCATGTATAAATGGATGTATTTCATTTCCCCGTTCAACAGAATATCTCTCAACAGATAATGCTAAACCAGGAATACCATAGAAACAACTTTCCATAGCTGCCGAAACAGTGCCGGAATACAATACATCAGAGCCTAAATTAAACCCATGATTAATGCCAGAAATTACAAGATCTGGCATATCATCAGTCAATAAATAACTAAGACCGAACTTCATGCAATCGGACGGCGTTCCCGTTAGAGCATAAAGGCGAGGATTTTCATCCTCGCCATTGTAAGCATCTAGTTTCAATGGAACCTCGGTCGTCAATGCATGGGATTTAGCACTTTGCTCATTAGCAGGTGCTACAACGGTAATTCTATAATATTGACTTAAATACGATGCAAGATGACGTAAACCATCTGCTAAAATACCATCGTCATTACACATTAAAATATGCATAGTCACTCCTATAGATTCTATTTTTCATTCTTATTCATATTGCCCATACGTGTTAATTTAACATCATCTAATCCCACGGCTCTCGTATGGACTGTATGAGACCATACCTTATTATGACGGCGGAACCAACCTAGGATATTTACTGGAATCCAAGAATATACGAATAATGGATATAGTAAATAATAGAACCAAATCTTTGGTGGTACCTTGATTTTCAATAATACGATTAACGGGAATAAGTATTGCCCCACACCTATAATTGTCCACACAGACATAGGCATAATTTGATACAAAATATTTGTATAGATTGGAATATACGCATTGATGTAAGACAGTACCAAATATATAGTTGTTAACAACAAGAAATAAGGTTGACTCACTTGGAAGATACCATCCAAAATCATAATATTCCCTGTTTTGATACCAATAGCAAATAATTTAGGAATATATCGACCCGCACAGTCAAATTGCCCCTGAGCCCACCGTAAACGTTGTCTGCAAGAAGCCATCATAGTTGTAACCTTTTCATCGTATACGATAGCATCATGCCCCCAACAAGTACGGATACCATGAGTTAATAGCTTCATGGAAAATTCCATATCTTCGGTTAAGCTATTGCAATCCCAACCGTATTCGCGAATAATAGATGTACGAATACACATGCCTGTACCACCTAAAGCCGTAGATAATCCAAGACGATATTTTGCTAAATGCCACATATGGTTAACCATCCAAAAGGCGATAGAGAACGTACCTGCAACCCAAGAGTCAGTTGGATTTTTAGAGTTCAAGTAACCTTGAATTACAGACTCACCTTTTTCAAGATGATCATTCATTTCTAACATAAATTGAGGATGTACTAAATTATCGGCATCAAAAATCAGGAATGCATCATATTTCCGATCCATTTGTTCTACCCGATCAAACATCCACCCCATGGCATAACCTTTACCTATTTCTTGTTTATTTTCACGTACATGTACATTAGCGCCAGCAGCACTTGCTACTTCCGCAGTCTTATCTGTACAGTTATCGGCAACTACAAAAATATCATATAGATCATCTGGATAGTCTAGGCCACGTAAGTTTTTAACTAACTCACCAACAACGGCTTCCTCATTGTGAGCACATACAACGATGGCAAAGGAATTTTTAGGGGTATAGTTTTTATGTACTCGCGACCGCCACATACCAACAACGGCGAGTATAAAATAATAAACCGTATAGATTACGATTATTACCTGCATAGGGATCAGTAGTAGATCCAGTAGGTAATTCATACTATTTTCCTCCACACACCTATTTACGCACTATATTTAAAGCCCCATTGATGAGCCCAAACATAACATAGCCTGCAAAAATCATAACAGCCCAAGTATGCCAATCATACACGAGACATGCTATTACGAAAATTGCTGTAAGCACATAAGAAAGCTTATTAATATAAATTTCGCTCTTACCTTTAAAGTCAGGATATTTTACTTCACTAACCATGAGGATGCCTACACCAATCATACAAACTACCAATACAAATTGAGGCACCGATACGCCACACAATACGTAGGTTGCCGCCAAACAGCCTGCAGCTGGAATTGGTAATCCTTCAAAGTAACCATGTACTTCATCAGTTTTAATGTTAAAACGAGCAAGACGGAATGCACCAAGTACAGCAAAAACTAATAGTGGTACATAGGCTATCC
>CAKQBP010000208.1 GCA_934216375.1 uncultured Veillonella sp. | reverse complement strand
CCAGATAAGAGTACAACCCCATCATTTTGGTTTGGTGTTTGCGTATATGTAGCTCGGTCAGCAGAACCAGATACGTTTCGTTCAGGATTAGAGAAAGTAACATTACCTTGCGCTACAGCACGAACTTCCTTCATCCAGCCTTCTACCTTATCACCTGTCAAGGTTGTCCCTTCAGCAATCAAACGGGCATTACCTGTTACAAGACCGTATTCAGAATCAGTACTATACTCAACACTGTCACCAAAGATTTGGCGATCAGCACGTTGTAAATGAACGCTACCATTAGCAGTGAATTTATTATTATTGTAACTGTGAACCGCTTGAGCAGACATGGCCATATCAGAACCAATCATAGATACACCACCATCAAGATTTGCTTCTTGAGTTTTTGTATTGTACCAACCCTTGGCACCAGTCATAGTTTTATCCGCTTGGGTGATAACAACATTACCTGTTGCATCTGCACGACCTGAATTGCCATCATAAGACAATGTATCAGCGCTGATAGTCAACGGATCATTTGCAGCCCAAACTGTAACAGATGCGGTCATGAGTACAGCTAATATAGCCATACCAATCTGTTTTTTCTTATTCATCATATTTCCTCTCAATTACTTCTTTGTTAATTTCGCATGTCCAATGGCTTTAATAATTTTTAAAGACATATTGCCCTCAAGCTTGTCACCTGTGAGGGTTACATCCTTACTGTTATAAGTGAAAGCCGTTTTAGATGTCAATGTTTTCGTTTTGTTATCAAAATGAAGGGCCTCAGTTTTAAATTCTGCACCTTCCGTATTGGTAGCAGTAACGCCTTGATCAATATCAAGAGAGTTTCGATCACCCGTCAGTACAGCATGAGGAGCTGTAATCGTAGTAGTCACATCATCTTGATAGAACAGACCTTTCAAATTGGTCAGAACGATAGCTTTTGTACGCGGGTCATATTCAATCTTCTCAGCCGATAATGCCCATACTAACTTGCCATCCTTTTCCTCTTGCAAGTCCGCACCTTGGAAATTAACGAGTTGTCCACTTTGATTTTGAGTGGAATTAGCCTCATTAGAGTCTTTCATAATAAATACAATAAGACCGATTAAAGCTAATACTATAGCGACCACAATGGCAATTAACTTTTTATTGTTTTTCATGTGCTCTCTCCCGTATAGCTATCTTCTTATCGTAATCAATAATTTGATCCATCTTAGTCATCCAACGGTGTTGGAACCAAAGCCACTCATCTGGATGTTCACGAATAAATTCTTCCGTAACACGTACACAGGCTTCAGTTAGACGATACATATCAACATCTTCATCGCCAGTTTCCTCATAATGTAATGCCGGCAAGATATGAACGATATGTCCTCCTTCAGGCTTACGAGATGCAAAAATAGGTACTACAGGGGAGCCAAATTTCTTTGCAAATGTGGCTGGTCCCATAACAGCTGATGAATCTTGTCCCAAAAACGGAACTGGTAAACCATTTATATATCCATCTTGGTCAGCTAAGAATCCAAGAAGTTTTTTCTTTTTTAAAGCCTTAGCAGCAGAAACGATTTCGTTGCCACCACTAGCAAATACGTCAAGCCCCACCATCTCACGATATTCATTCATAAGGCGTGTGAATTGAGCATTAGGTTGTTTCTTAACAATTGTAGTGGAAGGATATCCATGAGCTGCCATAGCAGCCCCCATCCATTCCCAGTTGCCTACATGGCCAGTAAGAACGATAACTCCCTTATCTTCAGCAATGGCCTTTTCTAAATGTTCAACACCACGCATCTCTATATGTTTATTGATAAAGGATTTCGTCAGGTTTGGCATGTACAATACTTCCATAACACTGCGACCGAGATTCTTGAACAACTTATTAATTAATTGTTCCGCCTCTTGATCGTTCATATTCATGCCAATTTTAATATTATTTATGCCTCTAAGCTTTTGCTTCTTCGCTATTAGCCCATATACAGGACCTAAACAAGCGCCTATGAGCAAAATGAGCTTGTATGGTAGTCGACAAACAAGCCAACTAATGCCTTTAACTAAATGGTATTGCCATTCGTTATTCATTCTGCCCACCTCCTTTATTGTCCATGAGCATGGGCCTCTCGCGCATAATCTGCAACAACAGAATCCCATAAACCTTGATTCTTCAAGATATATTCTACAGCCTCTCTAACGGCACCATGACCACCATTTGCGTTAGAAATAAATTTAGCTAATGATTTAACCTCTAATACCGCATTGTTTGGTGCCATCGGCAAACCCACGAGTTGAAGAGCTCCTAAATCATTAAGATCATCCCCCATGTAAGCAACCGAAGCTAAGTCGATTTGATGTTTTTTACAAAGAGCTCTTAATGCTTCAGTTTTATTAGCATGCCCCATAAGAAGTTCATCAAAGTGCAATTCCTTTGCACGACGCTCTACCATCGGAGATACGCGAGCCGTAATAATTGCTAACTTTATCCCTGATTTACGAGCCGCAGTCAAGCCTAAACCATCTTTTACAGAAAAGGCTTTGAGCTCTTCTCCAGTCGATGTATAAATTAGAGTGCCATCTGATAAAACTCCATCAACATCGAGAACAATCCATTGAATATTCATTATACAATGCCTCTACGCAATAAATCGGTAATGTGAACAATGCCAAGACATACATTATTAGTATCAACCACTGGTAATACGGTGATAGGGCGAGGTTGATTTTTCTCCATTAAATGAAGCGCTTCTGCGGCCAATTTATCCTTGGTAATCGTACGCGGCATAGACGTCATCATATCCTCT
>CAKQBP010000207.1 GCA_934216375.1 uncultured Veillonella sp. | reverse complement strand
GCATCCGGCAGATCTGAAAAAGAGTTACAAGGGGTAACGATGTTAGGTCACAAGACCGATTATCCTACTGATTATGCACCACAGGTGTTAGAGGCGTTTGATAACAAACATCCTGATAACGATTACTTCGTTAAGTTTAACTGTCCTGAGTTCACTAGCTTGTGCCCTATGACAGGTCAACCAGACTTTGCGACGATCTATATTTCTTACGTACCAGATAAGAAAATGGTGGAGTCCAAGTCTTTGAAATTATACCTATTTAGTTTTCGCAATCACGGGGACTTTCACGAGGACTGCATTAACATCATCATGAAAGACCTCATCAAGTTGATGGATACTAAGTACATCGAGGTTTGGGGCAAGTTTACGCCTCGTGGTGGTTTATCTATCGATCCATACGCAAACTATGGCAAGCCTGGTACCGAGTGGGAAAAGACTGCAAAAGAGCGCCTTCACTTCCACGACATGCAGCCAGAGCGCGTAGCATACCGTTAATATGGCATACGAATATTTAACAATGGTCACATCGTTTGTAATGTTTTTTATGATCGGTGTGACCTTGTCTATACACCCTGCGTCGATTATGGTAGGGTCAAATACCTATATAGAATCACAAAGCAAATGGACTCGATGGAATGGCTATATTATTTTTGTGTTGCTCCTATTTGTTATGGACCTGTTCCTAACAAATGCTGTATATCTAGCCTTTTACGATATATACGGCAACCTTATGAACATAGGTCATCTTGATGTTGATTTTATGGATATTTTCTTTAGTGAAAGTTTCCAAGTCATTGTAGCTATCATGTTTTTGCTTGTGTTATTCCAAGTTTTGGGGTTTGTAGATGTAGCCCATGGTGAAAGAAATTTATCCTTTTACTACAGCCAAGTAGAGTCAGGCAAGGATCAGCCATCTTGGATGGAGCGATACATGGAAGGTGAGAAAGGATCGCTGGGAGAAAGTATAATAGGACTCCTATACATGCTCTGGATGACCAAGAGGAGCATGTGGACATATATTGTCTGCGTTGTGTGGTTCAAGGTTTTAGCTATGCTAGTGAATGTACTAGTCTCACCCGTTATCAATCGCATTATGCATGAAAATAATGAGCTGTCTACGCATCTACTGCTAGATCCTTATATAATTTCCTATGTAGTAGCAGGCTTCTTATGGGGCCATGTAGCGTTGCATCATGATTTTAGTAAACTATCTGGTTTGGCTAAGAGCGTTGCCATATCCTTAGTTCCTCGTCTAAGTGTATTGGTGGGAGCCGTTCTCTTTATTGCTTTGGCTCTAGCCATCATATTGGTGCCTATCACTTGGAATATCGTGGTGGACATTCTTACAAGTAAATAGATGAAGCTAGTTATTTCCTATATTTTTAGGGTTTTAAAAGTCGTTCTCATTCTCTTGACAATGAAATGATTCAAATGTTAGAGTATGGTTGTATTAATTGGAATACATAAACGGTTATATCCCGTGTATGGTGAATAACAAGGTGCAATATAATATCGTCCTTGGGATGTTCCTAAGGACGATTTTTATCATCTATCGCTAGAGGGAGAATTAGATGAGTATAGTAACAAACCAAACAACTGAACTTATCGGTAAAACGCCGGTATATCAATTACAGCATACTAATATTTATGTAAAACTTGAAAAATATAATGTAGGTGGCTCTGTGAAAGACCGTGCCGTACTTGGCATGTTGCAGGCTGCAAAGGCACAAGGTCGCATTCCCGAAGATAGTATTATCGTAGAAGCGACGAGTGGCAATACGGGTATTGCTCTTGCCATGGTAGGCGCTATTCTACATATTAAAACAGTGATCATCATGCCTGAAAGCATGAGTAAAGAACGTCGTGAACTGATTAAGGCGTATGGGGCTCAGCTCATCTTAACGCCAAAAGAAACAGGTATGAAGGGGGCTCTCGAGCGAGCAAACGAAATTTTAGAGAAGTATCCAAGTGCTTTCACCTTGGGCCAATTCGTAAATCCTGCAAACCCAGATATGCATTACCGCACGACGGGTAATGAAATTGTAGAACAAGTGCCAAATGTCGATGTATTTGTAGCGGGTATCGGCACGGGTGGTACTTTCACAGGCATTACAAGACGATTGAAAGAACATAATCCTAATCTAAAAGCCATTGCTGTAGAGCCAGCGGGATCTCCTGCTATTACCGAAGGTAAGGGCGGCCCTCACAAAATACAAGGTATTGGGGCTGGTTTCATTCCTGAAAACTTTGACCAAAGCTTGATGGACGGTGTGCAAACTGTAAGTGATGAAGAAGCTTTTAGCGAGGTACAAACCTTTATGCGTGAAAGTGGTATCTCTATTGGTCTTTCCGCGGGGGCGGCCATTGTAGCGGCAAAACGCATGGCTCGTGAATTACCTAAGGTGAATATCGTTGTTATTGCACCTGATGGAGTAGAGAAATATTTATCCCTTTTGGACTTCGGCAATAACGAATACGTTAAATAATAGATTTTAGATAGATAAAATACGAGATTTTGAATGATAAAAGAATAGGTTCTATATAGATATAAAGCCTTATATATAGGAATATAGACCAAATATGTTGTATACTAGATATATCTATATTTCTGTAGAATGTGAGTAGAGTTATTTGAGATGGAGTCACTATGATGCAAGGTTTGCGCGATTTATGGGGCAAAATTCAATATAATATTAAGCGTGTAATGGATTCTGACCCAGCTGCCACAAGTGTATGGATGGTTATATGGACATATCCGCATATTACGGCTTTGTTCTGGCATTTCTTTGCCCACCGTTTATATAAGGCGGGGTGGCCAATCTTGGCTCGTCGTG
>CAKQBP010000206.1 GCA_934216375.1 uncultured Veillonella sp. | reverse complement strand
CACCAACAGGGTCAATATTCTCCATGTTACATACGATGATGCAATTATCTGCACTATCGCGCATTACTTCGTATTCGATTTCTTTCCAGCCTGCAACGGAACGTTCTGCTAGAATTTGGTGAATTGGTGAAAGTTTCAAACCACGACGTGTGATTTCATACATTTCATCTTCATTATGGGCAATACCTCCACCAGTACCGCCTAATGTGTATGCAGGACGGATGATAATAGGATACCCAATACGATTAGCAAAGGCTACTGCTTCTTCAAGATCGTTAAAGATATCGGATTCAGGGACCGGTTGGTTGATTTCCTTCATCGCTTCTTTGAAGAGTTCACGGTCTTCGGCTTGTTTAATGGCTTCAAGAGTTGTACCAAGAAGTTTTACACCATATTCTTCTAATACGCCAGCTTCAGACAATTGTACCGCCATATTAAGACCTACTTGACCACCTAATGTAGCCAACAAGCCCCAAGGACGTTCTTTTTTTATAACTTCTGTTACGAATTCAAGACTAATCGGTTCTACATATACGCGGTCTGCAATATCTGTATCAGTCATAATAGTAGCAGGGTTGGAGTTAACTAATACTACTTTATAACCCTCTTCTCGAAGGGAACGGCATGCTTGTGTACCAGCATAATCAAACTCTGCAGCTTGACCGATAATAATTGGACCAGAACCAATTACAAGTACTTTTTTTGCTTCTGAGGTCATATTATTTTCCCTTTCTCATTAAGTCTTCAAATTCGTCAAATAAATATAGGTTATCAGTAGGTCCTGGGGATGCTTCTGGATGGTATTGTACGGAGAAGATTGGCAATTCTTTATGACGCATACCTTCTACGGTGCCATCATTTACACTACGATGTGTAATTTCTACAAAAGCTGGCAAAGAAGTATCATCTACCGCATAGCCATGATTTTGAGATGTAATATATACCCGACCAGTACGTAAATCTTGTACAGGATGGTTAGAACCACGGTGACCAAATTTCAATTTGAATGTAGTCCCACCATAAGCTTGTGCCAATACTTGATGCCCCATACAGATGCCAAAGATTGGTTTCTTACCAAACATTTTCTTTACTTCTTCTACTGCATAGCCAAGATCTTGAGGGTCTCCAGGGCCATTAGATAAAAAAATACCATCTGGATTTGCTGCCAACACATCTTCAGCCTTAGCATCTGCAGGAAATACAGTAAGACGACAGCCTGCAGCTTCTAGAGAGCGAAGGATATTTTCCTTTACACCATAATCCATTACCGCTACGTGGAATTCAGCATTTTTATCTCCACGCATACCTTGCCATTTTGTAGTTACACGCATAACTTGATCTGTTGGCAAGTCTTGTTTAAACAATTTTTGAATATCTTCCATAGGGTAATCAGAGCGTACGAGTACGCCCTTCATTACACCATGGTTACGAAGAACACGTGTAATTGCACGTGTATCTACATCATAAAGGCAAGGGATGCCGTGCAAACGAAGATACTCACTAAATAACCCCTCATTTTGCCAGTTAGATGGGAAGTCACACAGTTCACCTACAATAAAACCTTTACAATATGGTTTAGGACCTTGAGTGATAGAATTTAAAGTACCATAATTACCAATTAAAGGATAGGTTAATGTAATAATTTGATCCGCATAGGATGGGTCAGTCAAGATTTCTTGATACCCGGTCATACCTGTGTTAAATACAACTTCCCCTACCGTTGGGGCGCCACCTAATAAGGAACCTTCAAACACGGAACCATCTTCAAGAACTAACTTGCCTTTCATTATAAGACTACGCCCTCCTTCATAACAATTTTGCCATCAACTACTGTGAGTTTAGCTTTACCTGTAACAGTCATACCATCAAATGGGCTAACTTTACCTTTTGTATAAAATTTATTTCTATCTACTGTCCACTTTTCAGTTGTAGAGAATACAGTAATATCCGCTGGCTTACCAACTTCAAGAACACCTGCATCAAGGTGCATCAACTCAGCTGGTCGAGTACTCATATAGTACACAACTTGATCAATGCTAAGTTTATCAGGACCATATGCATTTGTAATAACCGCTGCCAAAGATGTTTCGAGGCCGCTGAAACCATTTGGTGCACAGCAGAATTCATGGTCTTTTTCTTCGTATGCATGTGGTGCATGGTCTGTAATAATCGCATCGATTGTGCCATCTTTCAAGCCTTCTAATAATGCTTGGCGATGATCTTCTGAGCGAATTGGAGGAGCCATTTTAAATGCTGGATTATATTCGCGTAAGTATTCATCTGTGAAAGACAAATGTTGGCTTGTAACTTCACAGGTTACATTAAGACCTTTAGCCTTCGCACGGCGCACCATATCTACAGTATTTTTACTACTTACGTGAGCAATATGGATATGACCACCTGTCATTTCAGATAACAAGATATCACGAGCAACAGCCAAATCTTCAGCTACTGCAGGACGACCAATAACACCTAATTCATAAGAAACAATACCTTCATGCATATGACCATTTTTAGTCAATGTAATATCTTCTGCATGGTCGATAACCATCTTATTAAACATGGACGAGTATTCTAAAGCACGACGCATAAATGCAGCATTTTCTACATAGTGGCCATCATCGGAGAAAGCTACTACACCAGCTTCTGCCATATCCCCCATTTCAGCAAGTTCCTTACCTTCAAGACCTTTTGATACAGCACCAATAAATTCTACCTTAACAACACCAGTAAGTTCGGCTTGCTTTTGCAACCCTCTTACGAGCGCAGCATTATCTACTACAGGATTAGTATTAGCCATAGTTACAACGCGTGTGAAACCACCTGCTGCAGCTGCTTGTGTAC
>CAKQBP010000205.1 GCA_934216375.1 uncultured Veillonella sp. | reverse complement strand
CAGCCAATTCTGCACCAGCTTTGATAGATTCGCCATACGCAGCAGCACCGCCTGTAGTTGTTGTTAACAATGCGATTTTCGCTTCATTATTATTTGCATTACCTGCATCTTTATTGCTACCACAACCAGCAGCAACTGCCATTACACCGGCAAGGCCAAAAATGGCTGCTTTTTTTAACATGGATTTATTCATATTACACCCTTCCTTTAAAACATAAAACTTTGATTCTATACCTATATTATGGGAAATTTCAATCTTTTGTCAATTAAAAGAAAATGATTTTAATTCCTTAATAATATATAAATTAAAAAGCTATTCACATAGCCGTTCCCACTTCTCATACAATAAATTCAACTCAGTTTGAGTCTCTTCAATTTGTGTGGAAATTTTATACATTTCATCTAAATCTTGCTGAACTACAGGATTCGCTAATTGCACTTCATACATCTTCATCGTCGCCTCTAAACGAGCAATTTCAGCTTCTACCTCAGCCAATTGTTTTTCTACCATATAAGCATTTGGCTTCTTCTGATTTTCCTCCGTAGTTTCTGATACTGAAAGCATTGACTCATTAATAGGAGTAGCTTTACTATCACGCTTACTGCTATCAGAGTTTTTCTCATTAGCCAATGCTAATAAGTCTTCTTGCTCTTTCAGCTTTTCCTTATAGTATGAATAATTACCGAGATACTCTGTAATTTTACCTTCATCTAGAATTACTGTTTTTGTAGAAACTTGATCCAAGAAATATCTATCATGAGAAATAATAAAACAAGTCCCTTCAAATTGTTGTAATGCTCTTTCTACGATTTCTCGTGTAGGAATATCTAAATGGTTTGTCGGTTCATCTAAAATTAGGAAATTATCTCCTTGAAGAAATAATTTAAGCAAAGCTAAACGAGCGCGCTCACCACCAGATAATTCACCTACTAGCTTAAATACATCGTCCCCTTTAAATAGGAAAGCCCCCAGCACATTACGAGCCTTATCCTCGCTGTAGTTAAAGTGATTCATGATCTCTTCCACTACCTGCCAAGAATCATGCAATTCTTCGTGTTCTTGTGAGAAGTAACCGACTTGTACGCGATTGCCAATATCCACATGACCAACTTTAGGGAATAGTTCTCCTACAATGGTTTTCACCAGTGTAGACTTACCCGCGCCATTAGGTCCAATAAGCGCTACTGATTCACCTCGTCGAACAACAAGAGAGATATCATCAATAATGCGACTTTCACCATATCCGACAGATAAGTGATCTAAGACTAAAACCTTATCAGCACTCATCGCAGCAGGAGGAAAACAAAATTGTAAATGATGTGAAGTAACAGGTGCCTCTAGCCGCTCTAATCGATTTAGTTGAGACTGACGACCACGAGCCATTTTAGACTTGATACCAGCGCGGTATTTATCTATATAAGCCTCTGTTTTCTTAATATACTCCTGCTGTTTTTCATAGGCCACCATATCAGCCTTTAAACGTTCATCACGTTGTTGAATATAGCGACTATAGTTACCACGATAGGTTGTGGCTTTGTGATTATCTAACTCCACAACACCTGTGACGATACGATCTAAAAAATACCGGTCATGACTTACAATGAAAATTCCACCCTGATAGGCAGATAGGTACCCCTCTAACCACTCCAGCATATCCATATCTAAATGGTTAGTCGGTTCGTCTAAGAATAAAAAATCAGGACTACGTACTAACGCTTTAGCTAAATTGATACGCGTTTTTTGACCACCTGAAAAAGCATTAGCCGGCTTATCTAAGTCATCATCAGTAAAACCAAGACCATAGACTATGCGCTTTGTCTTTTGCTCGTAGTCATAACCACCTAACCATTCTAGACGATTCTGTAAATAATCTAAGCGTTGTAAATCCGATTCGCTAGCCGCTTCGGTTTCCAAGCGACTAGTGAGCTCTTTAAATTGTTTTTCCAATGCATGAACATCAGCCCAAGCCTTTTCGATTTCCGTAGCCAGGCTATCATCTCCAAGATTTACATCTTGTTGTAAATAGCCAATACTAGCAACAGGCGACTTGACTACATTACCTTCATCGAGTTCTTCATAGCCTAATATGCACTTTAACAAGGTAGATTTCCCAGCCCCATTAGGGCCTACCAATGCGAGTCGATCCCCTTCTTTTATCTCAAAAGACACCTTGGAAAATACTTGGCGCACCCCAAATGATTTTCCAAGGTCTATCATTCGAATGCGTTCCATTCACAACCTCCTAATCATTTACTCTTCATTATACCACAGTTGCCCTCACTAACATTAACATTTCTATAGA
This sequence comes from uncultured Veillonella sp., assembly GCA_934216375.1. Classification (GTDB taxonomy): domain Bacteria; phylum Bacillota; class Negativicutes; order Veillonellales; family Veillonellaceae; genus Veillonella. Next base: position 549 of record CAKQBP010000205.1, on the reverse strand, counting down.
ATCTTTTGTTTTTCGACTATGACGGAATAATTTTCCCAACAAAGGGATATCTCCCAAAATAGGTATTTTTTGTATTTGATGTTGATCTCGATTATCCATGAGTCCACCAATAACTAGCACTTCTCCTGGTTGTAATCGTACTCTTGTATGTGCTTGACGTGTGCTTATTTTGTAGGCTTTCATTTCAGATACCATAATAGGTGTACTCACTTCTGCATGTATTTTAGCATCTACACCACCATCAGCAGTAATGATAGGAGTGTAATTCAACTTAATGCCCACCTCTTCATAACGAGTAGAACGCTTTCGTTCGCCATTCACTTCTGACTCCTCTATAACAGGTATTCTTTCACCTATCAAGATATGCGCAGTCTCACCATTGAGAGCCATGATAGATGGTTTTGCCATTAGAACTGCCTTACCTGAGCTTTCCATAAGACTTAGCTCTGGCTTTACAAAGAACTTATAGGCTTCCCCAGTCGGTGTTTTGCCAAAGGTAACGGCACCATAGGAATGTGTTTTATCTTCTCCATGACCGGTCAAGCTAAG
>CAKQBP010000204.1 GCA_934216375.1 uncultured Veillonella sp. | reverse complement strand
CCTGTAATAGGGTGTTTAACATCTAACGATTTAGAATGTAATGCTTGCCCTTCTATAGGAAAATCCATACGTCTATATCCATAAAATGGGTCATTAACAACAGGATGTCCAATATGAGCAAAGTGAACACGAATTTGATGGGTTCTGCCAGTCTCCAAATTACATTCAACCAATGTTTGATGACCATAACGCTCCAATACTTTAAAATGTGTTACTGCATCTTTACTGTTTTCAAAGACAACAGCCATTTTCATACGGTCCTTAGGATGGCGTCCAATAGGCGCCTTTATAGTCCCCTTTTCTTCTACAATATTGCCTTGTACTAGCGCCCAGTACGTACGTCTTGCAGAATGTGCTTTTACTTGCTCTGCTAGGCCAATGTGTGCTGCATCATTTTTTGCCACCATCATAACACCAGACGTATCTTTATCTAAGCGATGCACAATACCTGGCCTAATTTCACCATTAATGCCTGATAGGTCCTTACAATGGAATAATAGAGCATTTACAAGGGTTCCAGAATAATTCCCTACTGCAGGATGCACCACCATGCCACGAGGTTTATTAACAATAACAATATCGTGATCTTCGTATAAATAATCTAAAGGGATATCCTCAGGTTTAACCTCAATCGATTCAGGCTCTGGGATTTCTACATGAATGACAGTATCAGGTGTAAGCCGAAGATTAGCCTTTCCTACTTTATCACCTACTGTAACATGACCACCTTTAATTAAACTTTGAATATAGCTACGAGATCCTTCCATCTGTTCAGTTAAAAATACATCTAGTCTCATGCCTTCTTGCTCAGCACTTACAATATATTCATTCATCCTCTATTCCTCTTTGAGTCAAGTATAAGATATATATTTATTGACGAATCAAGTCAATGATTTATAAAGAGCCCTAATAATGAAAGCTATTCATGGTCCTCTTTCAATGAAAACAAATAAAATACAACAAAAGCTACACCTATGCAAATACCAATATCTGCCACATTAAAAATAGGCCATACACGAAAATCAAAAAAGTCCACTACCCCATGAATCATGTATCGGTCAATGCCATTACCAATTGCACCTGCGACTAATAAGGCGGATCCGATTTGCAAAGTCCAATGGCCCTTAGCTAATCGCTTCCAATAAAAAACACAAACAGCTAATAGAACAAAAGCCACTAGTAAGAAAAACCATCGTTGATTCGCTAACATGCCAAAGGCTGCACCGCGATTAATAATATAGGTAAGATGAAATACATTAGGAATAACAGATAAAGATTCACCTAACAAAAAATGATTCATTACATAATATTTAGTTAATTGGTCCAATAATACCCAAATGATAAGTACTGTATAAAACAAGATTAACTCCCTTACTATAATATAAGTCTTAATAGTCCTATTATACTAAGTTACGCAAATTTAGGCAAAATAAAAAGCCCCTCAATGAGGGGCGTGTTTTATTTGTGATTACTCAGCGGAAATTACAGATACTGGGCAAACGGATTCGCAAGAACCGCAATCGATGCAAGCATCGCCAATTTCGTATTTAGTTTCGCCTTCAGTAATGCAGGAAACTGGGCAAACAGATGCGCAAGAACCACATTTAATGCAACCATCAGCAATAACTCTCATAATTAGGACCTCCATCAAAATATAGATCAGAACTTTTTATTATCATTTAGAAAGGCACTTGCCTCAACTTATGTTCTCATTATCACACAGTTCAAATTGAAAGTCAAATGAAAATGATAAAAAAATATATAATATTTTGCATAACAATTGTTCCTTTTTATCATAAAAAGCCTATATTTATATGCATTTTGATATTTCTTTTCATTTATATAATTGAGTTTAATAATCAATAATTGAGAATCTACTAATTATCATTTCAATTAAATTACGTACTACTATACTAGGAATTCAATTATCAATATTTATTATCATTGATTTTTATTGCGCAATCAAATTAGAATAATTTAATTCACGTAGCATATTTTTATAAAATTAATTCAATACTATATTTATTGATTCGCCGAGTGCGACTTTGACAAAAAATAATCATAAAAAAGAGGTCGAACCTTACGATTCGACCTCTTATGTGCGTTTATAGTAGAGTAACCTATTCCCTATTATTTACCAGGGAAGAATGGCCATACCATTGGAATGATAATTAAGCTTACTACGAAGCAAACTAAAATCAATGGAACGCCGGCTTTTACATAGTCTGTAAATTTGTATTGGCCAGGACCAAGTACTAGTGTATTTGGAGGTGTACCTACAGGTGTACCGAATGCACAAGATGCAGCAACGCCGATAGCCATCAATACTGCATGAGGGTCAGCGCCCATACCTTGGGCAATGGAGATACCGATAGGTGCCAATAATGCACAAGATGCAGTGTTAGACATGAATTGAGTCATAATACAAGACAATGCAAATAATACTGCTGTTGCAAAGTAAGGGCTAGGATCAGACCCCATAACACCGATTACTGCATTAGCAATCATTTTACCTGCACCAGATTGGTCAAGTGCAGTTGCCACTGGCATCATACCAGCGAACAAGAAGATTGTTACCCAGTCAATAGATGTGTAAGCTTGTTTTTCGTTCAAGCAACCAGTTAATACGCAAAGCATTGCGCCAATAACTGCAACCATGCTCAATGGTAAATTAATACCAAAATATGTTTTTAGAGGATCCCCTAAAATCATAGCAATGATTACACCTAAAAGAATAAGACCAGAGAACAATTGTTTCTTAGGATCGTTAGAAATATCTTCAGCAGCTACTTCTTGTTCAACATCACCAGCATCAGTAATTTCATGTTTAGGTAATAGATGTTTACCAATGAGCATCATGAATA
>CAKQBP010000203.1 GCA_934216375.1 uncultured Veillonella sp. | reverse complement strand
GATCTAAACCGTCTTTAGCATCATCTTCAGTAATCGTTTTAGCTTTCTCTTCTTTTTTTAATGCTTCATTTACATCACGACGAATGTTGCGTACTGCAACTTTTGCATCTTCAGCTTTTTTATGAACAACTTTAACAATTTCTTTACGACGTTCCTCAGTTAATTGAGGAATACTTAAACGAATTTGTGCACCATCATTACCAGGATTTAAACCTAAGTCAGATTGTAAAATTGCTTTTTCAATAGCACCAATCATCGTTTTATCCCAAGGCGCAACAACAATCATACGAGGCTCAGGCACGGAAACATTCGCAACTTGATTAATTGGAGTTGGACTACCATAGTAGTCAACCATTACTTTATCAAGCAATGCTACACTAGCACGGCCTGTACGAATAGATGCAAATTCATGTTTTAAAGCCTCAATAGACTTATTCATGCGTTCTTCTGCTTGTTGCAACAATTCTTTGATTTCCATATGAATTATTCTCCTCGAACTATAGTCCCGATTTCTTCACCTTTAGCGGCTTTTGTAATATTACCAGGAATGTCCATGCTAAATACAATAATAGGTATATTGTTATCTTTACATAAAGTTGTAGATGTAGCATCCATAACTTTCAATTCTTTTGTAATGATATCATTATATGTTAATTCATCAAATTTAACGGCATTAGGATTCGTCTTAGGATCGGAATCATATACACCATCAGCAAATTTCTTTGCCATTAAAATAGCATCGGCTTCAATTTCAGCGGCCCGTAATGCAGCTGTTGTATCTGTAGAGAAGTAAGGTTTACCAAGACCAGCACCGAAAATGACGATACGTTTTTTTTCTAAATGCCGAATAGCGCGACGACGAATATAAGGTTCTGCAATTTCTTGCATTTCAATAGCTGTTTGAACACGTGTATCTACACCAGCTTGCTCTAATGCATCTTGCAATGCTAAGGAGTTCATCACTGTTGCTAGCATCCCCATATAGTCAGCAGTAGCACGATCCATACCTTGATTGCTACCAGCTAAACCTCTCCATAGGTTACCGCCACCAACAACAATCGCGATTTCTAAATCAGTGGATTTTGCTAAAGCAGCAATTTCTTTTGCAAATTCTTCGACAACATCAGGATTAATACCAAAACCTTGTTCACCTGCTAATGCTTCACCACTCAACTTTAAAACAATACGTCGAAAGTTTCTTTTTGCCATATTTTTACTCCTCTATTGCAAAATAAGAGAACACTGTACGGTGTTCTCTTATTGTTTATTAATTATTTACCAACAGATGCCATTACTTCTGCTACGAAGTCATCTTGGCGTTTTTCAATGCCTTCACCTAAACCATAGCGAACAAAACGACGTACGTTGATGTTTTCACCGATTTTTGCAATACTTTCATTAATGATGTCTGTAACAGTTTTGTCGCCATCTTTAATGAATACTTGTTCTAATAGGCAATTTTCTTTATAGAATTTTTCAATACGACCTGCAACCATTTTTTCTAAAACAGCTTCAGGTTTTGGTTTACGACCAGCTTTAACGTCTTCTTCAGCTTCTACTTTAGCTTGTTCCAATAATACTTGTTTTTCGTGTTCAATTACTTCAGTAGGAACTTCTTCACGGTTCAAGTATGTAGGATTTACAGCTGCAATTTGCATTGCGATGTCGCGTGCCAAGTTTTGGAAATCATCAGTTTTTGCAACAAAGTCAGTTTCGCAGTTAACTTCCACTAAAACACCGATACGACCACCAGCATGAATGTAGGATTGTACTACACCTTCAGCTGCAATACGACCTGCTTTTTTAGCTGCCGCAGCCAAACCTTTTTCACGAAGAAGGTCAACCGCTTTATCGATATTACCGTCAGTCTCAACCAATGCTTTTTTAGCGTCCATCATACCTGCGCCAGTCATGTCGCGCAATTCTTTTACCAAAGCAGCAGTAATTGCCATTATTTTGTTCCTCCTAGTATTAATTAAGGTAAGGATATAGTCCTTACCCCAATTATATATGTTATAGATTTATCTTTCAAATGCTAATACGACAACGATTAAGCTTTACCGTCGCGAACCATTTCTGCGGAATCAGCTACCATGTTATCTAATGCTTCTTCAAAGGATTCGCCTTGACGACCTTCAAGAACAGCGTCAGCCATTTTACCAGCCAACAATTTAACAGCGCGGATAGCGTCATCATTTGCTGGGATTGGGAAATCAACTTCGTCTGGGTCGCAGTTAGTGTCAACTGTTGCAACTACAGGAATACCCAATTTTTTAGCTTCTGCAATAGCGATTTTTTCTTTTTTAGGATCAACTACGAAAAGAGCACCTGGCATTTTAGGCATATCTTTGATACCGCCAAGGTATTTTTCCAATTTATCCATTTCATGACGAAGACCGATAACTTCTTTCTTAGGCAATACTTCAAAAGTACCATCTTCAGCCATAGCTTCCAATTGTTTTAAACGTTTAATACGAGTTTCAATTGTTTTGAAGTTAGTCAACATACCGCCCAACCAACGTTCGTTAACGAAGAACATGTTAGCACGGATAGCTTCTTCTTTAATAGCTTCTTGAGCTTGTTTTTTAGTACCTACGAACAAGATTACTTCGCCTTGGGAAGCAACTTCACGCAAGAAATTGTAAGCTTCTTCTACTTTTTTAACTGTTTTAGACAAATCAATGATATAAATACCATTGCGTTCAGTGAAGATGAATTTCGCCATTTTAGGGTTCCATCTTCTAGTCTGATGTCCAAAGTGAACACCAGCTTCTAATAATTGTTTCATTGATACTACTGCCATTGTGGCACCTCCTGTTAATTAACCTCCGCCGCTTCATCCTTCGGGTCACCCAAAATTAGGCACAGTAC
>CAKQBP010000202.1 GCA_934216375.1 uncultured Veillonella sp. | reverse complement strand
GAGTTAACTAAAACGGATTTACCACACCCAGATTCTCCGACTATACCTAAAATCTCACCAGGGTATAAAGAAATATCTTGATTGCGAATAACTCGCAACGGACCTTGGAAGGTATTGATGGTAATAGATACATTACGTACATCAACAATAGCGTTATTCATTATCTATCTCCTTCCTTAGGGTCTAATACATTGCGTAAACCGTCGCCAAAAAATGCGAAACCAAGCATGGTAATACTAATAGCAACAGCTGGGAAAATCAATTGGAACGGATAAGAGCGCATGCTACTAATCCCTTCAGAAGCTAATACGCCCCAGCTCGCCATAGGTGCATTTACACCTAAGCCGATAAAACTAAGGAATGCTTCTGTAAAAATTGCCTCTGGAATAGCCAATGTTAAAGTAATAATGATAGGTCCTACACAGTTTGGCAAAATATGACGCAATAAAATGCGATGCTTCGGAATACCCATGGCTTCTGCTGCGATGATGTATTCTTCGTTTTTAACTTTCAAAATTTGGCTACGTACGATACGAGCCATATTAAGCCAGTACGCAATACCTAATGCTACGAAAATAGATATAAGACCGGGTCCAAGTACAACCATCAACAAGATAACATATAGTAAAAGTGGAATGCCGTACAAAACATCTACAATGCCCATCATGATACGGTCTACTTTACCACCCATATAACCTGCAATACCGCCATAGGCAACGCCGATTACAAGGTTGATGAAAGCTGCCACAAAACCAATGGTTAAGGAAATACGCGCACCATACATAACACGCGTATAAATATCACGGCCCAATGTATCCGTACCAAACCAATGACTAAAGCTTGGACTTTGGTTCGCATCGATTAAAGATTGATCCGCATATGTATAAGGTGAAATAAGTGGCCCTAAGATAGCGAGTACAATCATCACCAAGATGATGCTCGCCCCGACTACGGCCAAACGATTTACCTTAAATCTCTCCCATTTACTAGGACGCTTTATAAAACTAGTAATCTCTTCTTGAGGGGCCCGTTCAATAGGTAAAAAGTCTTCCTTATTCATCCGAACCCTCCTCTGTTGTAACGCGTGGATCGATTAATGGATAGATCATATCCACCAAAATATTAAGAAATACTACAAGAGCACTATAGAAAATTGTAATACCAAGAATAACTGTATAATCACGGTTATAAATTGATGTTACAAAATACTGACCTAACCCAGGAATCGAAAAAATTGTTTCAACGATAAAGCTACCTGTTAACAAGCTAGCTGCCAATGGGCCTAAGTACGTAATAACTGGCAAAATCGCATTACCTAGTGCATGACGAGTCAAAATCGTCCAAGAACCTAGACCTTTTGAACGAGCTGTACGAATGTATTCTTGTTGATACACATCAAGTAAACCACTACGCGTTAAACGAGCAATAAAGGCCATCGGTTGCGCTGCTAATGTTAACACAGGCAACACCATATAAGATGGGCCACGCCATAAAGCTACCGGGAACCAGCCCAGTTCAAAGCCTACTATGTACACAAGGACAGCACCGATAATAAATGTAGGCACAGATATACCGATTGTAGATAATATAGTCACCGCATAGTCCACAATACTATTAGGTCTCATAGCGCTGATAGCACCAGCTGTAATACCACCAACTACAGCTACCATTAAAGATAATAAACCGAGCTGCGCGGAAATTGGAAATGCATCGCTAATAATATCGTTTACACTACGGCCTTCATACTTAAATGATGGGCCCAAGTCACCTGTAATGACGCCACCTAAATAGTCTCCATATTGTTTCCACACAGAATCATCGAGATGATACTTTGCCTCGATACTCGCTTTCACCTGAGGTGGTAATTTCTTTTCTGTTGTAAAAGGCCCACCAGGTATCGCATGCATTAGTGCAAATGTTACGGTAATGATGACCCATAAGATTATGATTGCGCCACCTAGGCGTCGAAATACATACCTTGTCATTGTCACTTTCCTCCATAAAAAGTCTATTCGTTTTATTATACTACACTATGAAGTTAATTTCATGATTAACATCATTACATTTACAGAAAGCCTTACATAACGTACAATAAAATATATATTTATTTGGAGGTGTCTATGACAGCAGTACCTAGAGTTTTAACAATTCAAGACATGAGCTCTATCGGACGCTGTGCCCTTACCGTTATGATTCCAATCATCAGTGCCATGCGCTGTCAGGCGGTTCCTTTGGCAACAGCGGTACTAAGCAATCACTTAGAGTATCCACACTATGAATTCGTAGATTTATCTGCTCATATGAGAGATTTTATGGACTGCTGGGATAAAAACAAAATTGACTTTCACGCTATCGTAAGTGGTTTCTTGGCATCGCCAGAACAAATTCACCTCGTCGAAGAAGCTATCAATAGATTTGCTTCTAATGGCCAGATGGTTATCGTCGATCCCGCAATGGCCGACGATGGTCGCCTCTATTCCATTTATACTCCTGATATGGTTGTAGCTATGCGCCAACTCGTATCTAAGGCTCACATCGTAAAACCAAACTATACTGAGGCTTGCTTCTTATTAGATATTCCATTCTCGACAGACCCTATTAATGAGGATGAATTGCGCAAACGGTGCAAACAGTTACATCATATGGGGCCTGAAATGGTTATCATGACCAGTGTTCCATCGGAAACGCATGCGGTCATTGCCGTCTATAATGGTCCTACAGACCTTTTAAAAACATACTCTATTCCTCTAGTACCTGTAAAAGCTACAGGCACAGGAGATATTTTTACTGCTGTATTATCAGGTGCAGTAATGAGGGGATATTCTCCTTATGATGCGGCAGAACTGGCAATGAATTTTACTACCAACGCGATTCAAGCAACGTTAGATACA
>CAKQBP010000201.1 GCA_934216375.1 uncultured Veillonella sp. | reverse complement strand
ATTTATGCCTCACTTGGGTATAAATTATATCATACCAAAACAAGGAAAGGAGACTAAGGATTTCTTTCCTTGTTTTATAGACCTTTATTGTACATATAAATTCTTTATAGAAACATCTATAGTAACCTATGACTTATAATCTAGCAATCTACTATAGTCGTTACAATTTATTAACTTAGAAATCCTTTAATGTATAAATAGGCAAGTATCTTTGTGCGAATGCAAGGTTTTTATTGAGTTCTGCCCATTTCACTGCATCACCAATAACATAGATATACTCCCTTGCTCTTGTAAAGGCTACATTTACATTATTGGCGTTAACCCATTTAATAGCTCCATTAGCAGAGTCATCGCTTTGACAGCCTAACATATAAATAACGACTTTAGCTTCTTTACCTTGGAAGGTATGAACCGTACCGATATTATCATCTAACCAGTCTTTCTTATTATCCTCTTTAGTCCAATTCACAATATCATTACTAAGGGATTCCATATACTTTTTAAACCCATATGCAACACTAGTAAATGGTGTAATGATAAAAATATCTTTAAACTCCACATTTCTTGCTCGTAGCTTTTGAATCAATTCAAAAGCAATTTGGCCTTGTACTTGTATATATCTATCTTTACCAGTGCTTGAACCAATATTACTTGCATCATATGTTATCCAACAGCTCTCTTTGCATGGCTCAATAGGCTCTTTAGGACTCATGGTCTTATTAATCATGAAACCACCATAAGATAGCTCATTAGCAACTGCAAACATGGGATTTTTACAACGTCTATGAATAACAAGTGGACAACCGACCCAAGATTCGGAGCCATCAAGATTTTTGATAATGCCTGCAAATGGATTTTGTGCATCAGCTAAGCTTTGTACAGATAGCTCTTTACTCCGATATTTACTAATACCTTCGCCACCAATTTTTTCGACAAACAAATCCTGTACAGTTTGTACCGGTTCAATCTGTTTAGGATCACCAACTACTATTGCCTTTTGCGCACGGAATAATGCCCCTACAAGCATATGAGGTGACGCTTGTCCTGCTTCATCGATAATAATTGTACCTAACGAACTTTCAGATTTACAATTAATCAAAAATCTCTCCACAGCAGCAAAGGTGGAGGAAATAACTGGTACTGCAATCATCAAGGAATTAAGTAATACAGGAAAAATCGTATCGAGGTCAAATTTTTTCTGTAATGTTTTTCTATCATTTAATGAGCCCCAATACTGACTAAGTAACTGCATGTTTTTTCTGAAAGCATCACTCATAACGACAGCCTTTTGTAATTGTAAGGCATCATATAGCAAATGCTCTCTACATTCATTTAAGTAGTTGCACATATATAAGAACGCTGTATGGGCCTCTGCTCGGTCCTCATCAGGTGACATTAATTTTGACGATATATCATCAAAGCAATGTATAGAATCTTTAGTACTAATTTTTAATGTACCTAAAATATCTTGCTGTGTTTCTTCTATTTTTTGAAGAGTATTATCAATCCCTTTAATATCAGCTAATAAACCATCTTTCGTATTGATTATAGATTCACGCTCATTAACCAACTGGTGTAATGCATCTAATTCACCTTTAACATTTTGAAGCTTTGTAGTCTCGTCTTCAATAACTGATAACAATGCAGCATTACTCATGGCTTCTAAAATAGACCAGTTGGTAGCACTCCAAATCTTATCAATAATAGAACGTTTGCTGTTCAACTCTATTAATTTAGACTCAATACTATTTTTACGCTCTATCAACTTCAACAAATTATCATCTAAATCATAATACTTACTTAATTGTTCATTGATTACAAGAACTTCCTCTTTTAATTTATCGATTTTACCCTTTAATTCTTGAATCAAATGAATATTCTCTTCATAGGCTGTTACATAAGTAAATAATGCTTTTACAAGATTATGTTGAGCCTGAAACTGTTTCTTGGCACTTTCAAAAGCATCTTGAGCACTAGGCATACGCATAATAGAGGACATATCTGAGGATAATACATCTAATACTGACATAAATGTGTTTATATTAGATTTCTTACCAAGTCTCGCAGAAATTAAACCCCATTGTTCATTACTCTCTGCTAAACGATCAGCTAAAAAGGTAAAATATACCTCTCTCGATTTAACATATTCATAATTCTTATCCTTAGCAAAACAAGATAAATCAACCTGTTGGTCTGCGGACCTTGGATTAAACAATGTAGACCTATTCGTGCCCTCTTTTATAGAGGAAATATTAGGTAATTCTAATGTAATATTTTCGACAGCCTTGTTATTTGATGAAAGCACCAGCATGCCATATACGGCAATATCACTAGGTATATCATAGTAAAAAGATATCCCATCCCGGCCCACAACCTTTTTGAAGATATCATTTACATGATTACTTTCACAAAACTTAGCAGCACGTTCAACAATATTACTAGCAATAATATCCTTCAATAACGTAGTTTTGCCTGTACCAGGAGGCCCATTAACAGAAAAGATGTCTTTAGGATTCTCTTTAGCAATATTAACAGCAATTTGCTGCATAAATGACAAATTAAACTCAGACGGCCATCTACCATATGGTAATACCTTCGGATTATACCATTTACGCATCTGCTCAGTATCTTTCAACAAATCATAATGCTCAATATCCTGATTAAGACTATTGATATAAGACAATACCTTATTATTATCCTTTAATGTATCGATGTGCTGTAAGACCAACTGTAAATCATCAAGGAAAAAGCTAGATTTTAAATCATTAATAGGCATTGTCTCAGCTTTAACTAGCTGAATCTCCTCTGCCGTAAAGCCACAGTATCCATAAACATCGCCAGTACGGAACAGGTTAACCCCCATAGGCTTCAAGATATTTTCTTGTATATACGCATTGATCTCACGTGCAGCCTTATCAAGGG
>CAKQBP010000200.1 GCA_934216375.1 uncultured Veillonella sp. | reverse complement strand
ATCTAGCATACCATGAACAAACCGAATTCGTTTTGCTTGAAAGTTAAACCTTTCTAGTTCATGTAATACATATTGCAAGCGACTAGCACTATAAATCATCCACAAGCGACCTTTACATTTAATAAAGGACTGTACCGCTTTCAGAACATCACATAAAGTTGTATGTCCATCATGAAGTGCTAAATTACGCTCTTCAGATGTAGGCTTTGCACCGCTTTCACAATCATAAAAAGGGGGATTAACAATAACACCATCAAAAGGCTTATCTTGTATATCGCGATATGTCATATGTCGATAATCGCCACATAATATATTTACCACATCTTGTTTACGATTATGTTCTACGCTACGCTTAGCCAACTCAACGAGAGTTTCATTAATTTCTATACCTGTAATATGACCTGCCCCTAATGACGTACCTATAAGCGGCATAACCCCTGACCCCGTTCCAAGATCAACATAGGTATGACGACCATTAAAACGACAAAAATGAATGAGTGCTATGGCGTCAAAGGAAAAGCGAAACATATCAGAACGCTGATAAATCTGTAAGCCATCGATAATTAAATCATCAAGTCGTTCTTGATCATTCATCAGGCAATGCCACCTCGGACCATTTCAAATCGATAGTACGGCCCGCTTCGAGCTGTACCTTTACAGTATGTTTATGATGATTTACCTTTAAAACTTTACCAATACCTTCATCGGTAACAACCTCCTTACCAATGCCAGGAGGTGCTATATCTTGAGGAGATTGAGGGCGTTCCTTCTTCACATATAGGTCGCCACCTTTTTTATATAAATCATCTTCGTAGTTAAGGCAACACATCAATCGACCACATACACCAGAAATCTTCGTAGGATTTAAGCTCAAATTTTGATCCTTTGCCATGCGAATCGATACAGGCGTAAAGTCACCTAAGAAATTTGAACAACACAAAGGTCGACCACAAGCACCAATACCATTTAGTACTTTAGCCTCATCACGGACACCCACTTGGCGTAACTCGATGCGCGTTCTAAATATAGTTGCCAAATCTTTAACGAGCTCACGGAAGTCAATACGGCCATCTGCAGTAAAGAAGAATATAATCTTATTCATATCAAATGTGTATTCCACATTGATAAGTTTCATCGGTAACTTGCGTTTTTCAATTTTTTCGAGACAAATTTCAAAGGCTTTTTCTTCGCGCTCTTTATTTTTCTCGATTTGTTTCAAATCCTTAAAGGTTGCCTGTCTAATAACAGGTTTCACAGGGGCAACAACAGAATCTTCAAAGACCTCTTTTGGTCCAATCACAACTGTGCCGTATTCTACACCACGTGCTGTTTCAACGATAACCCCATCCCCAACGGATAGTTCTAATTGTTCAGGCTGAAAATAATAAATCTTTCCCGCCTTTTTAAAGCGTACGCCAACTATGGTTAGCATTTAATCCTCCTCCCGAGCATCATGAAGGGCGATACTAAGACCGTCCACCACGAGAGCGGTTTTTATATGTAAGCGCAAAGCCCGTTCTGCTTGCAATGTTTCGGTAATAACCTTAGCCAATGCTTGCATGGACCAGCGCGGTAATAATCGTAATAATTGAGTTTTGTACATAGGTACTTGTAATTGCGTATCTTGAGCACCCATTTTAATAGCCATCATATCTCTACTTACAAGGCGTAGCCAGTGCATCAATTCCGCTAGGCTTTCACGAGATAAGCTTTCACAAGCTAAGGAAATCATAGTAAACCATCGCGTTTCAAAAGCTAATATGTCCATCACCTTAACGGCTAACTCTAGCATTTCAATGCAATCTTGTGTCGCCAGTTTTTCCACCAATTGTGGATTACCATGACCAGCTAACAAAGCCTGTTCTATATCACCGGTAATTCCACGCGCTACAAAAGCGGTGCGAATCGTATCTACATCAACACTGTTAAAACCAACGCCCATACATCTAGAAATGATGGTAGGCAATACGGTGTTAATCTTGTTCGTAATAATGATGAAGTACACCTGTTCGGGCGGTTCCTCAATGGTTTTTAGCATAGAATTTGCCATGACTGCATTGGCTGTGTGAAAGTCCTCCACAATGACAACGCGGTTCCCATTGCCCGCCACAGACAGATGATCTTGTAATAATGAATACCACTGCTCTACCTTTAAGGTTGTTTTCATAGGGCGAATCCAAAAGGCATCACCCTTATCCATATAGATAGGTAATCCTTCGGCTTCGATACGTTTTTCCGTATCCCCATTTGCTAAACGGGCTTCCTTAACCTCTGCTAAATAAGATTCCCCCTTAGGTTGAGAGAATACTTGACGCCCTAGTAATAAAGACGCTAGGCCTATGGCCATATCTAGCTTACCAAGTCCAGATTCGCCATAAAACAAGAGACTATGAGGTAATGCATTACGACTTACAAGTTCAGATAGGTGTGCCTTAATCGAATCTTGACCAATTATAGAATCAAAATATGTCATAGCGCCTCCTATCAATACATGCTCAATATTAATATTATATAGGAAAAAGGCGACTTTTAAAAGAGTCGCCTTTTTCTAAGGTAGTAGATTTTCTACTACACTATATACATCATTATGAATTTCTTCAATAGTACGCAACGTATACTGACTAGACTTAGCTTTATAAGCACAAGGTATGCGGTGCCATTGATAACGCTTTACTAATTCTTCATACGCACCGTGAACGGCTACTAAATATGCATGATTTCCTTCGTGAATATCACCAGTATTGCCTCCTGTTTTACCAGTGCGCTCCGCCATAAGGGCTTCGCTCACTTCAAGGGGCATATCTAAAAGGCATACCGCATCAGGTTTAGGCAAGCCAAATTTTTGGAACTCAAAATCTTCAAGCCAATCTAAAAATGCAGTGCGTTCCTTCGGATTATCGTATTTTACCATTTGGTGCACCATGTTAGACGTTGTATAACGA
>CAKQBP010000199.1 GCA_934216375.1 uncultured Veillonella sp. | reverse complement strand
TAGTATAGATTTTGTTATAAAGCTAGGGCTATTAATGTATGGCACTCTTATTGTTTTAGCTGTTGTTATTTTTGTGTTTCTTACCTGGCTCCGATTCTGATTATTATTGGACTGATATTTCATTAGCTTTTGAAAGCTCCTAAATACGCATATTAGATTTCTGATATATTTTTAACTTATTTACATAATGTAAAAGCCAAGCTATTCATAGTTAGGAATAACTTGGCTTTTATTAGTTTATTCGTATATTTATATAATATAATGCTTATTGTATCGTATATTAGTTCGTTCTATAATAGACTTAGGATAGTTAGACGAGGTTGGGCCTCTCTTCGTTTTTGAAGGGAGGGGTGCTTATGAGTGGGTATAAAATCATTATGGTTATCCTTGGGATTTTATCAGTCATGATATCCTTTGGAGCACTTGTGGCGCTTATTTGTTTAGAAATAGCAAAATAGCCCTTCGTTTCTTCGGAAATTAGATAAAACGAAAAGGCCATTTCTACATGTTTATATGTTACTAGAGATGAGCCTGACGCAACTACTCGTCTGACTATCTACCTATATTATAGGGGTAAAGATTTATATCGTCAAATTGAGATAAATTGGAGGTCCTTATGAAACCATTTGAAACAAAAGATTACAAAGCTTTTACCATGTTTGAGAATCGTTGGGCTCTTGTTACGGCCGGTACGCCTGATGATTTTAATACGTGTACGGTTAGTTGGGGCAGTATGGGCAACATATGGGGCCCTAATGGCGGCGACATGTCTCTACGGTGACGGTGTACATTCATCCGGCCCGCTATACGCAGGAATTCATGGCAAAATACGATACCTTTACAGTGAGTTTCTTTCCTGAAAGCTACCGCAAGGCGCTTGGTTATTTAGGGTCTCATTCTGGTCGCGACGAAGATAAGGTAGCTAACTCTGGACTAACACTAGTGGCGGCAGGCGATGGGGTGACTTTCAAAGAAGCAGAGTTAACATTTGTATGTAAAAAATTGTATGAACATCAATTTGATGAAGCCCATTTAGCGGATAGCGTAAAGGAATATTATGCAGCCAATCCGTCCATGTATACCCAAGCTGGTAAGGATCGTTGGGAACCTCATTATATGTACATCGGCGAAGTAGTTGATGCCATAGAGGGCTAGTCTGTCCACATAACAAATGAAAACATACATACAATTCTTTGGGATACCGTGAATGCTGTATCCTAACTAAGTATATTTTAGTTTTCTGGTACTAAAAAAGTCGAGCTTCTATCGTTTAGTTGCTCGACTTTTGTTAGTTAATTTATACATTTGTATAATATAATGCTTATGAAAGCTATTTTATAATGGTGTTGATATAGATCGTCTATGCTTCTGGAAATAGAACGTGTTCTTGCATTTTAAAATTAGGATTATTGGTAGAATCAAAGAACTCAATCATATTCCGTAATTTTAGAACTTCCTCAGCACTTAAAAAACTTGGATAAAAGATAGTATAAGTAAAACTATATATGCCATCATAGGAGTTAAAGTTTAGAATGTGATCATTCTTATTAGGTTCATAGCTGTGTATGGATAGACCAGGGATGTTATTGTTCCATACAACTGAGTAATTGATATAGTCTGATGCTGATGGATGGTAACGGTAAATATCCCAGAACGTATTTAAATCAGTTTTAAAATTGTAATGACCATTTATAACAAGTTCATGCGCATATGGGTTTTTAGGAACATTGTCAGTAGAAATAAAGAATGTTATGTCTCCTTTTTTGTAGTATCTAATATCTTGGTGGTCGGTGCCCTTACTTTCACCTTCGTATATGGCGTCTTTTGGTACGCGGTATTGTACACCGTTTAAGCTTTCTATGCGTGAATATTGATTTAATTCTTTTAGGTTTTGTACAGAGGGAAGCACATAATTAGCCAATAATTTATCTGTAGGAACCTTGTTCAGAACGGGGTTATTATCATAATAGACAAACCCTGCGTGATATAAAGGATAACGCATGTTATAGCCCTTAAATTTAAAATTAATCGTGTCGATGGTGAGCGTTGTCTTTTTACCGTTTTTAAGGTGTGGCATCTTCATGCTATCCCAAGTGCTGTAGGTAACAGTAGGATATGAAAATACAGTACCCTTTATATCAGAAATCTGTTTTGAGGACTTTCGTTTCGCATTGGCTTGCAAGAAATTACGGACGTCTTTGTCTGTTAGCTTTTCATAAGCTATTTTGGTGTTGCGCCAGTCGTAATCTTTAAAATCTGCGTAGTCAATTTCTAAATTGAGATTTCCGTTATCGGTTAACACGCGATAGTCCTCAATGGTTCGACTTGGATTTTGGTAACGCCCTATATGATAATCACTTTTTATGCCTGCAACGGGGAATGAAAGCCGAATTTGGTTGTATTGATCATGAATGGAGATGACTGTATTATGGTAATGTTGACCGCGATATATAGAGGCTGCTTTAGCATACTTAATTTCGTTTTTACTAATACCGTTAGCCTTGTCAGTTGCTTTTAATGTTTCCACATAGTTTACTACATCCTTTTCAATATCAGGGTTTGTGGCTTGGTAGTTTACGTAGGCATCCTTTGGAATCTTCGAATCTGCACCAGGGATATTAACATCGATAGCTCCTACTGGTGATAATATAGTGCTTATCATGAAAGCACCCGCTAATAATGGTAGTTTTGTCATAGTAGTATCTCCCGTTTACACTCTCATATCTATTGGTATTGTAGTAATCCATAGGTTATGTTATTAAGTATAATTATATAACTAAATGGCTATATTGATTCAAGTATTCATCAAAATATATCATAAAATCGATGAAAAATAAGTATACAAAAGCTAAGTGTAATGAATGGCTTATATAGTGAGCTCTTTTATTGATAACTACTATAAATTGTATATTTTGATAAAAATTTGTGAATTTTAACCCCACAAAAAGACCAAAATATGATATAATATTAGTATAGAAATCTATGTATAAAA
>CAKQBP010000198.1 GCA_934216375.1 uncultured Veillonella sp. | reverse complement strand
AGGGTTGGTAAGTTCACAACTAATTTACCATCCTTGATAATAAGCTGCTTCATCTCTTTAAAAGTACAATTTTCAAAATATAATTCACGCCAAGGTTGCTCAGGATCGATATAACGATATGGTTCCTCTGTATCAGGTACCTCTCTCAACAATGTTAATAGATCTGCAATCGCACGACCTTTATCATTATAAACACGATATACCTTTTTTAAACCTGGATTAGTAATTTTTTCAACACTTTCAGAAATCTTGATACGCGGTTCCCACATACCATCTTTCTCGATGCTGGCAATCTTATATACCGCACCAAATACGGGGTCACTCTTAGCGGTAATGAGGCGTTCCCCTACACCAAAAATATCAATAGGCCCACCTTGTATTAGCAAAGAAGTGATTGTATACTCATCTAGACTATTAGATGCCATGATTTTACAATCCTCTAAACCTGCATCATCTAGCATGCGCCGTGCTTTTTTAGCCAAATACGCAAGGTCACCAGAATCTAGGCGAATTCCTTTTAAGCGTTTACCCATTGGCTCCAATACATCCTTTGCTACCTTAATAGCATTAGGCACGCCAGAATTTAACACATCATAAGTATCAACGAGGAATACTGCATTATCTGGATACACTTCGGCATAGGCTTTGAAAGCATCATATTCAGAGCCATAGTACATAACCCAGCTATGTGCCATGGTCCCACTGACAGGAATACCAAATTGTTGTCCTGCTAAAACAGTTGCAGTGGACTGAACACCACCAATATAAGCAGCTCTTGCACCGTATACAGCAGCGTCTACATTATGTGCACGACGAGCACCAAAGTCAGCCACAATACGCCCATCCGCAGCGCGAACAATGCGATTAGCTTTTGTGGCGATAAGAGATTGATGGTTCATCATAGTAAGCACTGCAGTTTCTATGATTTGTGCATCTATGAGAGGCGCCACAATTGTAATTACAGGTTCATTAGGATAGATGATAGAACCTTCTGGGAAGGCATATACATCACCAGTGAAAGAGAAATCTTTTAGATATGCTAAAAATTCTTCACTAAAAATACCCTGACTCCGTAAATAAGAGATATCACTTTCATCAAAGTGTAGATTTAAAATGTACTCAACGATTTGTTCGAGACCACCAAAAATAGCAAAACCGCCCTTGTCTGGATTACGTCTAAAGAAAACATCAAATGCGACGCGATCCACATTTTTTAATTTTGTAAAGTAGCCATGTGCCATAGTCATCTCATAAAAATCCATAAGCATGCTAATATTGCGGCTTTCATGTTGCATTGGTTCACCAACCTTCTAAGATCTATAGAATTTAGTTAATTGTTATTCGTTATTCGTATACCCTCATTATACAATATTATTCCTATATAGCTAGCACCTAGCATAAGCTATCCTAATAATCCTTATTGTGATATAACTATATATATAGTAATAATTTATATATTTCATATGTATGTATGAAAGAACCTACTATAGGTTGTAAAACAAGCGACCATTACGATAAAGTATTTCATTTTATATTGTTTTAAAAGCTTTCAATAATACATACATGTCTATTCTACATGAGAATGAAAGGTACCATTATGGAAACAATCGTTCAATCAAAACGCGTTTTAGAAATTTTTAAAGAAATGAGCCAAATTCCGCGTGAGTCCGGCAATGAAAAAGGAATCAGCGATTACATCGTGAACTTTGCCAAAAATTTAGGTCTTGAAGTTCATCAAGACGAAATCTTTAATGTAGTTATAAAAAAAGCTGCATCTCCAGGTTATGAAAATCGTCCATCCATCATTTTACAAGGCCATATTGATATGGTTTGTGTTAAAGACCATGACTCTAACCACGACTTCTCTAAAGATCCAATCGCCAACATCATCGAAGGCGATTGGATGCACGCAGACCATACAACGTTAGGTGCTGATAATGGCATGGGTGCTGCTATGATGCTTGCTCTCCTTGAAGATGAAAACCAACAACATGGTCCAATGCAATTATTATTCACTACCAACGAAGAAACTGGTATGGATGGTGCCTTTGCCATTAAAGAAGGCCAAGTAACTGGTGACTACTTACTCAATCTAGATACAGAGGTAGAACATGACTTCACCGTTAGTTGTGCTGGCGGTTGCCACGTACATGTAAAAATTCCATTGTTACGCGATAACAATCAACCAGGCTATGATGCGGGCTTATCCATTACAGTAACCGGCCTCAAGGGGGGGCACTCCGGCATCGAAATCAACGAGCAACGAGCCAATGCAAACCAAGTGCTAACCCGTGTGCTCTATGATATTCAACAGCAATATCCTATTAGTTTAGCGTTCTTCGAAGGTGGCGTAAAACATAATGCAATCCCGTCTAAGGCAGTAGCTGTATTATCTGTACGTTCTGAAGATGTGGCAGCCATTAAAACATTACTCGCATACCAAGAAAAACAATATCAACACGAATATAGCGTACAGGATCCAGGACTTACATTCGTAGTTGAAGATGTTCCTACTCCTGAAATAGTATATGCAGAAGACACAACAGAAGCACTTATTACATATATCTATCTTGCACAAGATGGGGTTCATTCTGTAAGTAAGTCTATCCCAAACCTTGTAGAAACATCTAATAATATTGCTATCGTACGTGAAAATCAACATACCATTGAAATACTCATTTCTATTCGTAGTTCCAATAGCAATAGTCTTGAATTCTTAACTAAAAAAATGATGCTTCTTGCAAAAGCACTTGGCGTAGCTGCAGAGCGTACAGGTGGATATCCAGCATGGGAATACGACAAAGGCTCCAAATTGGAAGAACAAGCGATTTCCTTGCATAACGAAATGTTCAATACACCAGCTAATGTAAATGCCATCCACGCAGGCCTCGAATGTGGTTTATTAAAAGGCGTATTACCAAATACACAGATGATTAGCTTTGGGCCTACTATCGTAAGTCCTCATACACCAACAGAACGCGTTCATTTACCTT
>CAKQBP010000197.1 GCA_934216375.1 uncultured Veillonella sp. | reverse complement strand
TATCTACAGAGTAGAAAGGCCTGTGAATATGAGCGTAAAAAAACAAGAATTTGATATTACAGGTATGCACTGTGCAGCCTGTGTAAAACGCGTTGAAAACGTCGTTTCTAAAGTCGAGGGCGTAGAATCTGTTAAGGTCAACCTCTTAACTCGAAAGGGGAGCGTTGAATATAAAGATGGCGCTACTATAGATTCACAACAGATTATTGATGCCATTACAAATATTGGTTTTGGTGCTGCAGAAGCAGACGAAACAAAGCAAGAAATAGAAAAGGTTAACTTAAAACCTCATATTACACGCCTTATTATTGCCGCCTGTATGGCGGTACCGATGATGATTAATATGACGTTACATCGATTTGGTATTCAGGCATTGCCTGTATGGGTAGAGTTTGTTCTTGCTACTATTGCTCAGTTCGGTCCAGGTCTCATGTTCTATAAGAGTGCTTGGAGCGCTGTAAAAAATGGAGCGCTTACGATGGATGTGCTCGTTGTAATGGGTACGACGGTAGCCTATTTATTCAGTATCTATAACTGGCAATTTCATCCTGAACTAGGCCCTCATGGAATTTACTTTGAAACCTCTGCTTGGCTCATTACATTCATCCTTCTTGGTAAGCTGTTAGAAGAAATTGCAAAGGGTCGTACCTCTGAAGCACTTCAAAAATTGATTGCTTTACAACCTGCAACAGCTCATGTGTTGCGTGATGGAGAATTTGTGGACATCCCTACATCTAAGGTGGTAGCAGGCGATATTTTACAGGTTCGAGCAGGCGAAAAAATTCCAGTAGACGGTACGATTACTGATGGCTACTCCACCGTAGACGAGGCTATGCTGACCGGTGAAAGCTTACCGGTAGAAAAACAAGTTGGTTCTGAAGTTATTGGTGCTACTATAAACCTAAGTGGTGCTTTTACCATGGAAGCTAAGCGTATCGGTTCTGATACGATGTTGTCTCAAATCATCAAGGTTGTAGAAGAGGCACAAACATCCAAGGCTAGTATTCAACGTATTGCAGATATCGTGGCTCAATATTTTGTACCGACCGTTATTGGCCTTGCTGTTTTGACAGGTCTTGTGTGGTACTTCATTATGGGAGATTCTATTAACGTTGCTCTCATTAATGCAACAGCGGTACTGGTTATCGCATGTCCTTGTGCGCTTGGCCTTGCTA
Source organism: uncultured Veillonella sp. (assembly GCA_934216375.1). Lineage (GTDB taxonomy): Bacteria > Bacillota > Negativicutes > Veillonellales > Veillonellaceae > Veillonella. Next base: position 1,835 of record CAKQBP010000197.1, on the reverse strand, counting down.
CACCAACATCTATCATGGTTGGGTCTGGCCTTGGTGCGGAACACGGTGTGCTCATCAAGAGTGCAGAATATCTTGAAAAAGCGGGTAAACTCGATGCCATTGTTATGGATAAAACCGGTACCCTTACACAGGGTGTATTGGATGTGACGGCTTTTAAAAATTATAATGGTGATGAAAGTACTAATATGTCTATTATGATGTCTCTTGAAAGTGGTACATCTCATCCGATTGCAAAGGCCATGGTTTACTATGGTGAAGATCATGGCTATAAAGGTAAAGCTGTTGAACTTGAAAGTTTTGCTGATGTACCAGGTAAAGGGTTACAAGGTGCATACCAAGGCGTATCCGTACAACTTGGGCACAGTCGTTGGATGAATGAACTAGGTTATGATTTAACGGCGGTTCAAGAAGATATTTTACGCTTTGAAGAACAAGGTGCTTCCGTATCTGTTCTCGCTGTAGATGGTGTCATCAGTGCATTGTGGGCCGTAGAGGACGAATTACGTCCAGAAACCATCGAGGTTGTTAAAGAATTACAAGCTCAAGGTATCGACGTGTGGATGCTCACTGGTGATAATTGCCGTACGGCTCAATATATTGCTAAGCAAGCAGGTATTACTCATGTTATAGCCGAAGTATTGCCTCAAGACAAGGCTAGTAAGGTAAAAGAATTACAAGATAAAGGTCTTGTAGTGGGGATGGTTGGTGACGGTATCAATGATGCTCCTGCTCTCGTTACGGCAGATATTGGTTTTGCTATTGGCAGCGGTACAGATATTGCGGTAGAGGCGGCGGATATCGTCCTCGTACGTAATGATTTGCATACACTGGAACAAGCTGTACGCCTTAGCCGTAAGACAATGACCAACATTAAACAAAACCTATTCTGGGCATTGATCTTTAACTGTATCGGCATTCCTTTGGCCGCTATTGGTGCGTTAAATCCTATGATTGCTGGTACAGCGATGGCATTTAGCTCTGTTACAGTTGTAAGTAATTCACTTCGTTTGAAACGAGCTAAAATTTAAGATTATACATATAATTGAATACTATAAAGCACCTATACAGAGGTATAGGTGCTTTATTATATCTACAGACATATAGTTAAGTATATATTTATATCTTATATTGAGACGTGAAATGGATATTTAATTCCTACGATAATGGTGTTTTTAGACGGCTTATGATTTGTTATACTGAATATAGTAATTGATTTAAAAGAGAGGTTCATGATTATGAAATTAGGTACTCGAGACATTGTCTATATTGGTTTTATTGCCGCGTTATGTGCAGTGGCTACTACAATTCGCATTGAAATACCAGGTGGCGCTATGGTTCATTTAGGATCGGCTGCACTCTTTACAACATCTATACTTTTTGGTGGATTATATGGAGGCTTGGGTGCGGCAATTGGATCTGCACTATTTGATCTCTTTGGTGGTCATACACAGTACATCGTATTCTCTTTCTTTATTAAAGGAATTGCAGGACTTATCGTAGGTGGTATGACTGCAGGCTATTTGCCACCCTCTATTACAAAACCAACTGCATCCTTTGGTCGTATTTTAGTAGCCCTTATTATTGGTGCTGTTTGGACCGCTTTTGGCTACTTCCTTGCATGGTGGTTTGTTCTTGAAAGTGCGGTCGTAGCGGCTAGTAAAATTCAATACTCCTTGATTACCAGTGCTGCAGGGATTGTGGTTGCTGTTGTATTAACACCTAAGTTACAAACGGTAGTACGTAGATTGTTTACTAAAAATTAATTATTAGGGCTTGATTTTATACTTGTATTATTTTGTTTTTAACGTAATTCAAAGATTAGAGGGGTATATAAT
>CAKQBP010000196.1 GCA_934216375.1 uncultured Veillonella sp. | reverse complement strand
ACCTGCAACAGTAGCAGATAATGTATCGTTATCACCGATTTTAAATTCTTCGATAGCAACCACGTCATTTTCATTAATAATAGGAATAACGTTAAGTTGCAATAAAGTATGTAATGTATTACGCAAGTTAAGATAACTATGTCGTCCAGTACTATCCTCTTTCGTTAAAAGAATTTGCCCTACGGTTCGACCATATTCTCGAAACATGCGCTCGTACATATGAATGAGAATACCTTGACCTACTGCAGCAGCTGCTTGTTTTAATACGAGATCTCTAGGCTTTTCTTTAAAGCCTAAAGGGGCAAGACCTGCACCAGTAGCACCAGAGGAAACAAGAATAATCTCTTTACCTTGGTTAGCCAAATCTGATAATTGGCGCACTAATCTTTCAATACGCTCCAAATTTAAATGTCCGTTAGTGTAACAAAGCGTACTGCTACCAACTTTGACTACAATTCGTTTTGCATTAACGATGGCGCTGCGCATAGACTAACCTCCTAAGGTTGAAATTCTTAACTACGATGTATACAAATTTTTATGATCTACTAGATATAAAATTATTTTGGCAAAATGATTTTAGGTTCTTTTTTAGCTTTATATAAAACACCATTAAAACCAATCACTTGAACTAGTTCAGCGCCAAGCATATCTGCTAAGTCTTGAAAAATTGTCTTATCTTCAGGACTATTATTATGTAATTTAACCTTAATAAGCTCACGTGCTGTAATCGCTGCACGAGCACTATCTATAACGCTATCCTCTAAACCATTTTTACCAATTTGGACAACCGGTGGTATTGTAGCCGCCAATGAACGTAAATACCGTTTTTGTTTTCCTGTCATTATTACTCCTACTCTTGGAAAGTAAAGCGCTGATCGCCGATTACAACTTCATCACCGTCTTTACAGCCTTTTTCCTTCAATTTTGCATCAAGCTCCATAAAGCGCCAAATGCGTTGGAATCTACGAAGAGATTGATCATCGTCAAGATTTGTCATAGCTACTAATCGTTCAATACGTTTACCAGTAATGTAGAAAGCAGCATCATCACCACGAGTAATGACAAATTCTACATCTTGTTTTGCTTCGTATACAACTGTATCATCATTTGCTTCAGGCTCTGGTTCGTAGTTTTCTACATAGTAGTAAGCTCGTTCCATAAGTTCTGACAAACCTTCACCACTTAAGGCGTTAATGAGAAATACTTCATAGCCTTTATCTTCAAAATATTTTTTTGTTTCGGGAATCGTCGTGTCATCAAAGACCATATCGATCTTATTGAGAGCTACAATTTGTTTCTTATTAGCCAATTTTTCAGAATATTTACGTAACTCTTCATTAATCGCATCAAAGTCGACCTTAGGGTCTCGACCTTCCATACCAGATACATCTAAAACATGAATTAAAATATTCGTACGTTCAACATGACGTAGAAAATTGTGACCTAAACCTACACCTTCACTAGCCCCTTCAATAAGGCCCGGAATATCGGCCAAAACAAAGCTACGATCTCCAGAAATTGTAACTACCCCGAGTACTGGTGTTAGTGTAGTAAAGTGATATGCTGCCACCTCTGGTTGAGCTTTAGATACTTTTCGCAAAATACTAGATTTACCAACAGATGGATAACCTAATAAACCTACATCAGCTAATACTTTAAGCTCTAATTGTAACCAGAATTCTTCACCAGGTTCACCCTTTTCTGCAAAGGTTGGTGCACGGTTAGCACTAGTTTGGAATCGAGCATTGCCACGGCCGCCACGACCACCTTTGGCAATAACAAAGGTATCGCCATCGTTGACAAGATCGCAAAAGATTTTTCCTGTTTCCTCATCTTTAATTACTGTACCCAATGGAACTGGAATGATAAGAGGATCGGAACCTCGACCGTGCTTATTAGAGCTTTCACCATTACCGCCAGCTGGTGCCTTAAACTGACGTTTATATCTAAAGTCTACAAGCGTATTAATATTCTTGTCAGCTTTAAAAACAACATCCGCACCTTTACCACCATCACCACCACTAGGGCCGCCATTTGGAACGTATTTTTCTCGACGGAAGCTGGACATGCCGTCCCCACCGTCACCAGCCTTAACAAAGACGCGCGCTCTATCTATAAACATAATTTAACTCCTATGCATTATTGCTGTAATATGTCTAATGCCTTTTTAATTTGAATATCATCTAATTTACTAGATGGATTTACACCTTTCGGTAAATCTATTTCCACATCAGGTTTGATACCAGTTCCGTCTATAATACGGTCACTTGGTGTGTGGTATTTATCAATTGTAACTTTAATACCTTCGTTATCTAAACTTGGGAATATAGTTTGAACTGTACCTTTGCCATATGTATTAGTACCTACAATGGTACCTAACTTACGATCTTGAACGGCGCCTGCTATGATTTCAGATGCACTAGCAGAGCCTTTATTTACTAAAACGACTAACGGCATAGCTACTTCAGGACCATCGGACTTATAAACATCCTTTTTACCAGCCCGATTTTGTACTGTTACTAATGTACCTGGAGGCATGATATAGTTGGATACTTTCTCAGTTGTTGAAAGTAAGCCACCTGGATTATCTCGCAAGTCTAAGACAAGTGCCTTCATGCCTTGAGCTTGAAGCTCCTTAAACTGAGTAGCAAAATCATCTGCCGTATTTTCAGCGAATTGACTAATGCGAATATAACCAACTGTACTAGTTAGCATTTTACTTTTAACAGTAGGAAGAACAATAGATTCTCGAGTAATATCGAAATGTAACTTTTCACCATTCCGTTCAATATCAAGGGCTACAACAGTACCTGCTTCACCACGAATTTTAGAGGACGCGTCCTCTACCGTGATGTCACTAGTAGATTGACCATCAATAGCTATGATATGATCTCCGGTCTTAATGCCTGCTTTAGAAGCTGGTTGATCTTCCATAACACTAACAGCATATAGGCCTTTATCATCAGTGCCAAGCACCATGCCTACACCTGCATAAGTTCCAGATGTTTGCATTTTCATGGACT
>CAKQBP010000195.1 GCA_934216375.1 uncultured Veillonella sp. | reverse complement strand
CGATGCTTTTATCTGGAAATAGAATACGGCCCGTAGTTGTGCCCGATCAATTAAAGGTATATTTTATTAGTGGTACGCAAGATGTAGGTTTTAATGAAAGCCGTTTACTGGACATTGTTGAAGCCGCTTGTCGAGGTGGTGTGACCTGCTTTCAATTTAGAGAGAAGGGCATAGGATCAGTAGAAGGGCAACAAAAATTAGAATTAGCTCAGCAGTTAAAAGAAATCTGTGCCATGTATAATGTGCTTTATATTATTAACGATGATGCAGATTTAGCAGTGGCTGTTAACGCTGATGGTGTTCACGTAGGACAAGAGGATATGCGTTTAGAAGACGTTCGTAATCTTGTAGGGAATAAGGTTGTTGGTATATCCATTCATTCTGTGGAGGAACTTCATAAGACCAGTGTAGTTTATGCGGATTGTGTTGGTGTAGGCCCTATGTATACTACAAGTAGCAAACCTGATGCTCAATTGCCGTGCGGACCTGAGCGCATTGCTGAGTTAAGAGCAGAAGGTTTAACATTACCATGCGTTGGTATCGGGGGTATTACCTTAAATAACGCAAAGCCTGTTTTGCAAGCAGGTGCTAGTGGAGTAGCCGTAATATCTGCTATTGCTCATGCAGATAATCCATATGAAGCAACACAACAATTTAAATGCTTGGTAGATAATATTAAGTGATATGTCTTTATAATTCTAGGATAGTAAATAGTAAGTACTATAAAAAGTAATGGAATAAAAATTATAGTAAATAGAACAAAAAATAGAAAAAATGCAAACGAAAAGACGATGACTCATGTCATCGTCTTTTTGTTAAGGAAGTTGTCAGTACTTACTGTAAGTTTAAATTGTACTTACAGGTATAGTTTCATTAAAATCTGTACTTACAGGTTATTGATCTAGTTAGTGTCGCACTTACAGATTAGATGGATTCAACGAAACGGTGGAAGAAAGCTTGTGGGTGTGCACATACAGGACAAACTTTTGGAGCTTCTTCACCAACGTGTACATAACCGCAGTTAGCACAGATCCAAGCTACTGGTTCGTCATTGTGGAATACTTTGTTACCGGATACTTGAGCTGCTAATGCAAGGTAACGAGCTTCATGACGAGCTTCAATTTTACCAACTTCGCGCATTTGGAAAGCGATTTTAGCAAATCCTTCTTTTTCAGCTTCGTCAGCGAATTCTTTGTACATTGTAGTATGTTCGTAGTTTTCACCAGCTGCTGCATCGCGAAGGTTAGCTTCGATATCAGCGGAAATATCGCCACCATGAAGAGCTTTGAACCACAATTTAGCATGTGCGGATTCGTTGTGAGCTGTTTCTTCGAAATAGTCAGCGATTTCGTTCATGCCAGCTTTACGAGCTGCACTAGCGTAGAATGTATATTTTTGGAATGCTTGGGATTCGCCAGCAAATGCTGCTTGAAGATTTTTTTCAGTGTTAGAACCTTTTAATTCTGCCATTTTAATACTCCTTTGTACTTACGATAATTTTCAAAATTGTTACTTAACATATATATTCATAACCACTTGGTTGTGAATGCAATGGAATAGAATACTTATTCTATAATTTCGAGGGCGACTTCGCCTTAGTTAAGAAAACTTATTCTTAGATTAAATAGACACTTGCCTAACTCTTAAAATAGTACTTACTTATTTGTGTGTTTCGGCACTTGCCGTCCTAACAGTTTTATATACAATGTGTTATCCGTATACTTAACGAATAATCATTGTTGACTATATTGTAACATACTAAATGAGAAATGCAAGTCTTTTTATAAAATTTATTTCGAAAATTTTCTAAATGATAAATATTATCAATGCAGTAAAGATGCGGATTTATAAAGATTGGATAGTATGGGGTTTATAAAAAATATCTATTTTGATATTGAGAATGATAACTAAATGAAAAATCATTATTGTTTAGTTATTGATATTGATTTCTTTCAATGTACTAATATTTTCTCATAAAATGTAATGTATAGTAAAAAAATTTTGTAATTTTTGCTGATTTTAAAGTAATATTTTTTACTATATCTTATAGTCGTAATTATAAGATTGGTAGACCTTTTAAATTCGTGCGTTATATAAGGAGAGTATGTAATGAGAGTGAATACCTATAGTTATATAAGAGACGATTGAACTATAGAATCAGAATATATTTATAGAACTAACTATTTTATGTATAATAAATATATAAATACTGACTAAAGTTAAAGGAGGCGCTATGGCATTTGTTAGATATTACGTAGGAGATGTAGTGAAGATGAAAAAATCACATCCTTGCGGCAGTGACGAGTGGGAAGTAAAGCGTATTGGCACGGACTTTCTCGTCGTATGTAATGGTTGTGGTCATCAACTCTTGATGCCGCGCCCTAAATTTGAAAAGGCAGTTAAGAAAATCGTATCTCGATTGCCGGAAAATGAGTAAGGAGGGCTTATGGTACGACTTACCGATTATGTGACAAGTGGAGGTTGTGCGTGTAAGATTGGGCCTCATATATTGAACCGTGTGCTGAAAGCCGTAACACCCGTTACTAACGAGCATGTTCTCGCAGATATGACTGGTGCCGATGATGCTGGGGTATATCAAATCTCTGATACCTTTGCATTGGTGCAAACCTTAGATTTCTTTACACCTATGGTTAATGATCCTATTTTATTTGGTAAAATTGCAGCTGCCAATGCATTAAGCGATGTCTATGCTATGGGTGGCACCCCTTTAACGGCGATGAATATTGTAGGCTTTCCGGTTCCTCTCGTCGAGCAAGGTGTTTTGACGGATGTGTTAAATGGGGCTGGTTCGATTGTAGCCGAGTCTGGTGCAGCTATCGTAGGTGGACATAGCATTGAAAATAAGGAACCTATTTTTGGGATGTCTGTGACAGGACAAGTGAATCCAAATCAGATTTGGAAAAATAAAGGTGCCCAAGTAGGGGATGTGCTAGTATTAACAAAGCGTATCGGTACAGGTATTATGAATAATGCTCTGAAAGCAGATTTATTCCCTGGAGGCACGGAACAGGCCGTCACTAGTATGAGTAC
>CAKQBP010000194.1 GCA_934216375.1 uncultured Veillonella sp. | reverse complement strand
GCCATATTCTCCGCAGTGGGATTAATGTCACCTAGTACATCGTTGATATGGCGATGATCCAAGCGACCATGAATTTTTTCTTTAATAATCGTAAAGTCGATGACCATCCCATTATGATCTAACTCTTCAGAACGAGCATGAACTGTAATAATCCAGTTATGCCCATGAAGATTTTGACATTTACTCGGATAATCTAGTTGTAATTGATGAGATGCACTCACCTCTAACCGTTTAGTAACTGTAAACATTATATCTCCTATCTATTACATAAGCTTTCAACTTATATCTATTACATAAGACTTATCGCTATTACATGAGACCCTTCTCTACTACATAAGTCTTATCATAAAATGCTTTTTATTGTAAGATATTACCATTTTTTATTATAACACAAAAGGGTTGTAATACAGTGCTATACAACACTGCATTACAACCCTTAAGAGATTCAAAATCTTATAAGAAGTCTTTGATTTTATCACGTTTACCGCGGTTGCGCAATTTAGTAAGCGCTTTACCTTCAATCTGACGAATACGTTCTCTTGTTACATTGAAATGTTGACCAACTTCTTCCAATGTGCGAGGCTTACCATCCTTCAACCCAAAACGTAAAATCAATACTTGTTGCTCACGATCAGTCAAGCATGTAAATACATCTTCAATCTGCTCTTGCAATAAAATATAACTAGCTGCATCGTCTGGAGCAATCGCATCTTGGTCCTCGATGAAGTCCCCTAAATGGGAATCTTCCTCTTCACCAATCGGAGTTTCCAAAGATACTGGCTCTTGGGCGATTTTTTGAATTTCACGCACCCGCTCTACAGTAATTCCCATACCTTCAGCAATTTCTTCTGGCAATGGCTCACGACCCTTGTCTTGCAACAATTGTCTAGAAATACGAATCAATTTATTAATTGTTTCTACCATATGTACAGGAATACGAATCGTACGAGCTTGGTCTGCAATAGCACGCGTAATTGCTTGACGAATCCACCATGTAGCATACGTAGAAAATTTATAACCTTTAGTATAATCGAATTTATCTACCGCTTTAATAAGACCTAAGTTACCTTCTTGGATTAAATCCAAGAACAACATACCGCGACCTACATAACGTTTTGCGATACTTACAACTAGTCGCAAGTTAGCATCTACCAATTTTTTCTTTGCCTTTTTGCTAAGTTGAATATCTTTATATGTAGCATCCTCTTGTGCACCAGCTTCGATTTGCTTAGCTAATACGATTTCTTCATCAGCTGAAAGCAATGGCACTCGACCAATCTCTTTTAGGTACATTCGTACAGGGTCATCAATATTAACACCAGAATCAACACTTAAATCGATAGAAATTTTCTTCTCGCTAGAAACTTCGTCTTCATCTTCATCCGTTTCAATTGTATGACTATCTGTATCATCAGCATCAATATCTGCCACAATCTCTACATTCAATTTACCCAAAGTCGTATAAATATCATCTAATTGTTCCGCAGTAATTTCCGTCTGCTCATGAAGAGCATCTGAAATCTCGGATTGTGTCAACACACCGCTCTTACGGCCTTTTTCAAGAAGTTGCTCAACAATCTCCTCTATTTGACTTTTTTGTACTTTCTTAGCCACAGCGCTCTCCTTTTTAACCATTAATGATTTACTTAGACCATTCTCTAATTAAATTCTGTATTTCCTGACACTTATGTAATTCGCTAATAAACGTCGAATCTCCTGCTCGTTTTAATTGATCCGCCATAATTGAATGCGCTTTATACTGTTCACGCAATGAATGGAGCCTTATCTTGCGGATTAATCCAGGCACTTGTACCTTATATTCATCGTCACTCATCACAACCAATCTAGAGTAAATATCATACTCTGACGGCGTTAAAACAGACTGAATTGCTGTTTCATCCAGATGACCTTCAGTCTTGTATAAGGAGAAAATCTTTTCTATTATACATCGATATTCACTTTTTTGAAAGTCTTCTATCGGCAAATAGCTCATCATATGAGATAATATTTCCCCATCAGTGAAAGCTAAGGACAATAATTTTTCCGCATCCCCCTTAGGTAAATCCTGTGTTGGCAAAGGTGTTGATGCAGTATCCACTAATTCAATTTGTCCTTTTTTCACATAATCTCGGAAGTATCTAAATATGCTGCTATTATCAAGCCATAGTGGCAGTGCCAATGCTGTTAAAGCATCATCTCTCTGTGTTTGACTATCTATATTTGCAATATATGGGAAAACATCTGCCATAACAGCCTGCTTCCCTTCTGTATCATTTGTATCATGTTTGATTAAAGACTCACTTAATAGATAATCTAGAGGCTTAACAGCTTTAGCAACTAACTCCTTAAATGCCTGTCCCCCATGATTACGCACATAATCATCTGGATCTTTGCCGTCTGGCATAGCAAGGACACGCACCTTAAAATCCGTATTTTGCAATAATTCAATAGCTCTAGCAGCCGCTTGACGACCAGCACCATCCATATCATAAGCTAACACGATTTCTTCAGCCTGCCTCATCAAGATATGCCCATGATCTCTTGTATAAGCAGTCCCCAATGATGCGACTACATTAGTAACACCATGATTATGAGCGGATATAACATCCATATAGCCTTCTACAAGAATAGCTTGTTTTTCCTCACGAATAGATTTATAAGCCTTATCAAAGGCAAATAAGAGTTTACCTTTTTCAAAGATTGATGACTCTGGAGAGTTTAAATATTTTGGTGTACTATCATCCATAACGCGTCCACCAAAAGCAACTACTCGCCCTTTACCATCCATAATGGGGAACATAATTCTATTTCTGAAGAAATCATAAAATTGACCCTTTTGGTTCTTTCGGACAAGATTCAACTCTAAAAGAATGGAATCATCAATGCCACGCTCATGAAAGGCACGATATAACTTATCCCAACCATCAGGAGCAAAACCAAGCTTAAATGTTTCTATGGTCTCTTGTGTGAGCCCTCGCTTTTTCAAATAATCTAATCCCACTTTACCAATAGACGTTTGAGTGAGACAGTTATGGAAAAAGGTAGACGCTAAATCAGAAGC
>CAKQBP010000193.1 GCA_934216375.1 uncultured Veillonella sp. | reverse complement strand
GTTCTGTACAGAGAGTTCTTAATGCTTCTGTTTTATTAGCATGGCCCATAAGAAGTGCATCAAAGTGAAGCTCCTTAGCACGACGCTCAACCATAGGAGAAATACGAGCTGTAATAATGGCAAGTTTAATCCCTGATTTACGAGCCGCTGTTAAACCTAAGCCATCTTTTACAGAAAAAGATTTTAGCTCTTCTCCACTCGATGTATAAACGAGAGATCCATCAGATAAAACGCCATCCACATCGAGAACAATCCATTGAATATTCATTATACAATGCCTCTACGCAATAAATCCGTAATATGAACAATGCCAAGACATACATTATTAGTATCTACCACAGGTAAAACGGTGATAGGGCGAGGTTGATTTTTCTCCATTAAATGAAGCGCTTCAGCGGCCAATTTATCCTTCGTAATCGTACGAGGCATGGCTGTCATCATATCCTCTACGGGCCATTCTAAAAAATTGCTGCCAGAATCAAGTCCACGACGCACATCACCATCAGTAACTAGGCCTAACAAATGTCCTTCTTCATCAATAACATTTGTAGCACCTAACCCTTTTTCTGTCATTACAAAGAGTGCATCACGAACAGTAGCCCCTTTAAATACTGTTGGATTATCTTCGCCACCATGCATAATATTTTCTACAGTCAACAATAATTTACGACCTAAGGAACCTCCTGGATGGAATACAGCAAAGTTTTCTGGAGTAAAATGATGGCGTTCCAATAAACATACTGCTAACGCATCACCTAGTGCTAGAGCAACAGTAGTACTTGTAGTAGGTGCTAAACCCAATGGACAAGCTTCTCGTTCTACCTCTGCCAACAATACAATATCAGAATTTTTTGCTAATGTAGACTCTGGTTTCCCTACAACACAGATTAATTTAGCTCCTATGCGGCGCAGAGACGGCAAAATACTAATGATTTCTCCTGTTTCACCACTATTAGAAAATGCTAACACTACATCATCTTCAGTAATCATACCAAGATCACCATGCACGCCTTCACCAGGATGCATAAAAAGTGCCGGTGTCCCTGTACTAGCCAAGGTAGCCGCAATTTTACGACCAATATGACCAGATTTCCCCATTCCTGTACATACTACACGGCCCTTACAAGCCAAAATCATATTTACAGCATTTACAAAATTGTGATCCAAACGAGAACTTAATTCTTCAATAGCACGAGCTTCCTCATGAAGCACCTGTGCCGCTTGTTCTAAAATAGTCACAAATACCGCCCCTAACCTTTTACGATTTTATCAATAGCTACTAAATCACGAAGCACAGCTTCAAACTGATCTAAATACAACATATTAGGACCATCAGACAATGCTTCCTCAGGATTATCGTGTACTTCAAAGAATAACCCATCTACGCCACTAGCCACAGCCGCACGTGCCAAATTTGGTACAAATTCACGATTACCACTAGATTTAGTTCCTGCACCACCTGGCAATTGAACGCTATGAGTAGCATCAAAGATTACTGGATAGTCGAAAGAACGCATAATTGGGAAGGATCTCATGTCAACTACGAGGTTGTTATAACCAAAGCTAAAACCACGTTCGGTAAGCATAAGATTTTCATTACCTGTTTCTTTCATTTTATTTAGAACATTTTCCATGTCCTTAGGAGCCATGAATTGACCTTTTTTAACATTTACGCATTTACCAGTTTTAGCAGCGCCGTATACGAGATCAGTTTGACGGCATAAGAAAGCAGGAATTTGTAGAATATCTAATACTTCAGCAGCAGGTTCAATTTGCTCGATAGAGTGAATGTCACTGACAACGGGCACGTTGAGTTCCTTCTTAATAGAAGCAAGCATTTTTAATCCTTCCTCAAGACCTGGTCCGCGGAAAGAACTAAAGCTAGAGCGATTAGCTTTATCAAAGGAAGCTTTAAAGATATAAGGAACACCTAAACGTTCGCATATCTCTTTTGCTCGTTTACCGATAGCTAATGTGCGGTCATAGTCCTCAATAACACATGGACCTGCAAGGACAAATAACCCTTTGCCACCACCCACTGTAATATCTTTAATTTGAACTGTTTTCATTTATTTCTCCTCTTGCTCGTAAATTGCATTAACACGAGCTAAGTCTTCAGGTGTATCAACACCGATAAAGCGTTTATTCGTTAGAATAACACGAATTGTATAACCATTCTCCAAAGCACGTAATTGTTCTAGAGATTCTGTTTGCTCCGCCGGAGTTGGTTCCATCTTGGCGTAGTTCAATAAGAATTCTCTACGATATGCATAGATGCCAATATGTTTTAGTGGCGGACGCACAAAGTCATGGCGAGGATATGGGATTAAAGATCTAGAAAAATACATCGCATCATTACGATTATTTAAAATGACCTTTACCGCTGATGGCTCCTCATACTCTTCCTCTAATAAAGGAGTAGCTACTGTGGCCATCTGTAAGTTTGGATCTTCCTCAAATAGATGTGCCAAGTCATCAATAAGATGTGGATCAATCATCGGTTCATCACCTTGGACATTGATAACAACATCTAAGTCTGTATAATGACTAGCAACCTCTGCTAATCGATCCGTTCCTGTAGGGTGATTAGGATCTGTCATCATAACAGTTCCCCCAAACTGTTGTACTGCAGAATATACGCGGTTATCATCAGTGGCTACAATTGTACATACTGTCTTTGTAGCTTGTGATACCCTTGCATAAACCCGTTCAATCATAGGTTTACCTGCAATATCAGCTAATGGTTTGCCTGGTAATCTTGTAGAACCATAACGCGCAGGAATAACACATCCAAACTTCACGATAAAACCCCATTTCTGTTATTCGTGTATCTTATTATTATACACTAAATCTCTAAATTTTCTATGAATTCTTGTTTTCCAGAAACAAATTCAATCCCTATAGATAGCACCAGAATCGGTATTTTCAAGTCTTCAATTGCATGCAACTGACTCAACTTAACTGCATCCTTTTCTGTAATGCAAATAGCATCAGCTTGATGAGCAAATGCTTCTTTCCAAATCTCAACTACATCATCATTTGAAAAGTCATGATGATCCCCAAATGGCACGGTATGAACAACATTATAC
>CAKQBP010000192.1 GCA_934216375.1 uncultured Veillonella sp. | reverse complement strand
GAAAAACACATCAAATTCGAGTAGCTTTCAGCCATATAGGGCACCCTCTTGTAGGGGATACATTGTATGGCGCACAACCGACGGGAAAGCCTTTTCAATTGCGCGCTCAAAAGGTAGTATTTACACACATGCGCACAGGAGAGCGTGTTACGGTCACGGCATAATCTGATCTAGTAAACTCATTACGTAATATTAACTAGTAGTTTGTAAAAGTAGGTTTGTACTATACATTGTGAAGTCACAATACATCAAAATTTCTAATTGAGAAATGAGAATTATTGATAACTCAGTAAAATCAATAAGTTTAAAAATATTTTTCAAGAAAAATAATGACAAATGATAATCGATAAGCTATAATAGGATTATAAGTAAATCGATATAGTTCAATTTAAAAACTATAAATCAGAATGTAAGAGGTGTAGTATGATTTTACAAGATAATAGTGCAGCACGTAATCGGGGGATTACGCTTGCCAGTATAAAAGGCATTATAGGTAATGTCGTTCTCGTTATTTTTAAAATGATTGTGGGCCTTGCGTCTAATTCCATCGCCATCATCCTTGATGCGGTAAATAACTTAACAGATGTATTGTCCTCTGTATTAACTATTGTGGGTACGAAATTAGCCGCCAAAGGGGCTGATAAGGAGCATCCATTTGGTCATGGTCGTATAGAATATATGACTACTATGGCCATAGCTTTCATCATTCTCGGTGCTGGCATTGGATCCCTTAAGGAATCTGTGGAAAAAATTATTCACCCTGAGGTATCTACATTTGATATTCCAGGCCTTGTCATCATCGCTGTTGCCATCGTGGTGAAAATAGTGATGGGCCGTTACATCAAGGCACAAGGAGAAAAATATAAATCCGATGCGCTCGTAGCATCTGGTATAGATGCTCTTTTTGATGCGGTAATTACCTTTGCCACATTGATATCTGCAGGCCTAGTATACTTCTTTAACTTTGATATTCAAGGTTATGTGGGTGCGGCTATCTCTGCTTTGATTTTGAAAGCAGCGTATGATATTTTGCGCGAAATGTACAATCATTTGCTTGGTATTCGGGCAGATGACAATTTAATCCGTGAGATTAAAGAAACTATCGCTCAACATCCAAATGTGGGAGGCGTATATGATTTGGTATTAAATAGCTATGGTCCGGGAGAAACAATTGGTTCCGTTCATATTTCTGTACCAGATACGATGACAATGGCAGAAGTTCACCCATTAACCAAGGGCATTGCGGTTCATCTTTATAAAAAGTTTGGCATCAATATGACCGTTGGTGTATATGCTGAAAATAAACCAAGTGTAGAAGTACTTGAAATTAGAAAAGCTCTTGATCAAGTTATTAGTTTATATACACATGTAGTACAAGTACATGCCTTCTACGTACAAGAAGAAAAGAAGGTTATCTACTACGATATTATCTTTGACTTTGACGAAGAAGATCCACATGGCACATTAGAAAAAATTAAAACAGAAATGCAAAAACGTTACCCTGACTATACACAATTCGCTATTGTGGATACGGATTTTAGTAACTAATTTAGTAATATTGATTTTAGCTATCTAAGCGAATAGAAACTTCTAAGTATATCTCTTTACTAAAGGGGACAATTTCATAACTAATATTATAAAAATAAAGGCTTTTACCAGTAATTGATAGAATATAATCGGTCAAGAATCGGTAGAAGCCTTTTCTTTTATTAGGTTAGAGATTTAGTTATACTATACATAAGAGAGGTGGTTCTATGTTGCAATGGATACAAAAGCACTATATTGTTAGTTTTTTGCTTTTACTTATCCTTGTTTTGTGGGCCTTACATTTTAGTGGTACGAGAAATGAGGCTCGAATTTTACCAAAACAAGGGGTAATTATAGAAAGGGATATTGCAGTTGACATTAATCGTAATCCTACTGCAGTATTAAAGATTCTGAGTGCAGCTAATTATTCTGAATCGTATACTATCGATGTGTTACCTATCTTAAAACAATATAACTGTTATATTGTTGATTATCTTATTGTCAATGAGGAACTATATCTACTCGGATGCTCTAATGATACTATTCCTGATATGAAGTTGTATCCACTTTTGATTTTTAAAATCAATGATACATCTTTAGTTTCTAATATTATTGGATATGATTTAGATAAATTTTCTGCTTCCTTAGATTATATAGATGGAAAAATTATAGCCTCTAATCGAGATGGGGAATATATTATAGATGCTAATTTATCTGCTTCTAAAATAGTTGATACAGATCCACGTTTGGTTCAACAAAAGAAAGAAAGTAAACATGGTATTAAAAATGATAAAGTAATATTAGACTCTCTTATTCCTAGAGAATTATATATAAATGGTAAGGTAGGAGATACTTATTTGCTCACGGTTACTCCTCTTATATATGCGAAACCAAATATGAATTTACCTTTTGATTTTTTTAAAGCTGAACAGTATTATGGTATTCCTATATATGAAAATATGATGTTGTTCTGGAATGTTAAGACTGATGAGATGGAACGCTATGAAAATCTAAAATCGATTACCTCTTTTAATATAAAATATATGGATATGAACTATGATACTAAACGTTTTGAACGATGGAACCAAATCATTAATAGTGTCAGTCCTAAAAATTAAGTATGACTTGATATTAAACTGTTTAATGAATATAATAGAATATGTTGTATAAAATATAATTTGTTTTGATGTATCCTAACTAAGGAGAGATGGAATGAAAAAAATTGCTCTTACCGCATTAGTTGTAATGGCGGTTGTTGGTATGTTCGCGGTTCAGCCTGTAGATGCAAAAAAGGTAGAACAAGATCCAGTAGTGGCACCTATTGATCTGCCTATGAATGATGAAATTCAACAGGTTAATGGTGTGTCTAAATCAACAAATAAAGAAACACGACGTTTGTCTAATATTTTAGCAGAAACTACAAAAGTGATGATTAAAAAGAATTGGAAGACCATTTATATTAAAGCAGTTCCCTCGGGAGATAAGGATGCTGTACGCTTTTATTACAAAGATAATAGAGGTCAAGTATACAATGGCCAAGTTATTAGAAATACAGGTCTATCCAAGGGTAAATAT
>CAKQBP010000191.1 GCA_934216375.1 uncultured Veillonella sp. | reverse complement strand
ATATCAAGATTGGCACGGTCTATCCTATCTTTAAAGGGGCGGCTGGCAAGATTTTTGGTGCCTATCTGGCGGACTTCAAGGATACGGATATGAGTGCTGGTGAAAGCTCCCAAATTCGTCATGATGGGTATGTGGTGACTCGAGGCAATCGTGTGCCTGATGCGGCGTCCATCGCAGTTCCTATCTTTTCCTTTGGGAATAAGCTAGAGGCGGTCATGACCATTTCTGGTCCTATAGGAGACTACACGGAAGAGCGTGTCAATGAGTATCTATCGGTGATGATCGCATTAGGTCAAACCATTTCCAAACACATGGGGGCGACCTTATAAATTTATTTTTTACCTGATTTATGGAATGACGTTCCGTTATACGGAACAAATATTAGTGTATTAATAGACTAATAATAGAAAGATAGATAAAAAATAGGTTATTAGATACAGGTTTTATAAGGCTTGTATTTATAGTTATATGAATTTAGGATTTTATAGTGTGTATGTTGGAGGTAGAAATGAGTCGGCTTTTACAAGAGATTGAAGCATTAAGAGAGCCCATGAAGAAGTTAAACGATTTCATTTTCGATCATCCTGAGCTCGGAAATGAAGAGTTTAAAGCTCATGAGTTGTTGACAAATTTATTAGAGAAGGAAGAGTTCATCGTAGACCGTGAGGTGAGTGGTCTTAAGACTGCCTTTAGAGCGGTATACCATGTAAACGGTGGAGGACCTAAGATTGGCTTGCTTTGCGAGTACGATGCCCTTGCAGGCTTGGGTCATGCATGTGGTCATAACTTACAAGGTCCATCTATCTGTACGGCGGCGATTGCTTTGAAGCGTACGTTACAAGTACCTTGCACGTTAGTTGTGTACGGTACGCCTGCAGAGGAAACGGCCAGCGGCAAGCTCGTCATGGCACGTGAAGGCGTGTTTGACGATTTAGACCTTGCTTTCATGATGCACGGTAGCGACACGACTACGGTAGACGGCAAGTCCTTGGCGCTAAATCTCGTTAATATCAAGTTCCACGGCAAGTCTGCTCACGCGGCGATTGCCCCAGAGAAGGGCATCAGTGCTCTAGACGCAGTGTTGTTGTTCTTTAACGGCATGGAGTACTTGCGCGAGCACGTACCGACTGAGGTTCGCATGCACGGCATTATCACTGACGGCGGCAAAGCCGCGAACATTGTACCTGATTATGCGTGTACCCAATGGTATATTCGTTCCTCTAGTCGCATTCGTCTCGACGAGGTTGTGGCTCGTGTGAAAGACGTGGCGCAAGGTGCGGCTTTACAGGTGGGTGCTACGATGGAATGGGAAGAGGTTAAAGCGTACGACAACAAAGTCAATGTACAAACCTTGAACGATATACTTCTAAAAAATGCAAAAAAGGTAGGGACCCCAGAGATTTCCGAGCCTCGTAAGGTGACGGGATCCACCGATTTCTCTAGCGTTACATTCCGCGTACCAGGTGCATGCTTGCGCGTAAAATTCGTAGGCAAGGGCGTGACCAGTCATTCTCAGGAATGGCTAGATAATGGTAAAAGCCAGTTAGCTGAGGACGCTATCATGTATGGCGCGAAGGGCATTGCTTTATCCGTGGAGGAAATCCTTGAAACACCAGGCTTGTTAGAAAAAATCCAAGAAGATTTCAAACAAGCAAAGGAAAACTTTTAAGTATTGTGTTGTGAATGGAGGGAACATGTATGAATTTGTTAGTCTGTTTATTGGTTATAGCCATAACGGGAACACTGGTTATTAAGAAGTTTAAAGCACAAACTGTATTGTTATTGGGCGGTCTCATTATGATGTTCGCCGCGTACTTGCTTGGCTATACAACATCTTTTGTAGAAGCAAAAAAGGCTACAGGGGTTCTTTTTTTTGATGCATTTGAATTTATTAATATTACTACTGCTAAAGATGCGGCGAACCTTGGACTCATGATCATGACTTGTACTGGTTTCGCGAAGTACATGGACCACATTGGTGCTAGCTCTCGCCTTGTTGTAACAGCCATTAAACCGCTTGGTAAAATGAAATCTGCATACCTAGTAATGGCGCTTACATTTATCCTAAATATGTTCATGTCCCTTGTAATTCCAAGTGCTTCTGGCCTTGCAATGCTTATGATGGTGACAATCTTCCCAATTCTTGTACGCTTAGGTGTTAGTCCTGTAGGTGCTGCAGCGGCTGTTGCTACAGGTCACTTGCTCGACATCGGTCCTGCCTCTGCCACTACATTGCTCGTATCCAAAACAGTAAACATGCCTGTTCATGAGTACTTTGTAGATTATCAGTTGAAAGTATATATTATCTGTGGTTTAATGGCTGCTATTGCTCATTTTGTATGGCAAAAATACTTGGATAAAACGTCTGGCCATGTTCCTACGGAATATGTGGAGGCTCATAAATCTGATGACCTCGAAGTTGGTCCATTACCGTATATATTCTTACCATTGTTGCCATTAATCTTTATCCTTGGCTTCAGTGAATATGGTATTCAAGGTGTTAAGATGAATGTAAACCTTGCGATGTTCCTTAGTTTGTTTATCGCTATGGGTTGTGAACTTATCCGTCATCGCGACTTCCGTAAAATGGCGGCTAGCATCCAAACCTTCTTCAAAGGTATGGGCGACCAATTTGCTAACACTGTAACATTGATCGTTGCAGGTGAAACGTTTGCTTTCGGCTTAACTTCTTTGGGTATCGTAAAAGAATTCGTTGCTGCTATCCAAGGCCTTGCTATTTCTGCTGATGTAGTAGGTGTTATCGTATCTACAATTATTACAGGTTTAAGTATCGTAATGGGCTCTGGCGTTGCATCTATGTTTGCATTTGCTCCATTGGTTCCAAATTTTGCAGCTGACCTAGGTGGTAATGCGACAACAATTCTTCTCGGTATGCAAAATGCAGCGAGCGTAGGCCGCCTACTCAGCCCAATTAGTGCTGTTATGATCGCTGTAGCTGGTATTGCAAATATCTCTAGCTTCGATCTTGTAAAACGTACAAGCGTACCTGTAATCGTTACCTTCATTACAAGTACAATTGCTATTTGGATTATTCACTAATTTGAAGTTGGTAATTTATAAATAAATAAGAAAATAGATAAAGGCTCTATCTTATTT
>CAKQBP010000190.1 GCA_934216375.1 uncultured Veillonella sp. | reverse complement strand
TTGCATTTCTGGACGACGTAAGTCAAGGTAACGATATTTCAAGCGAATATTTTCATCTACATCGATATCATCTTGGATATAGAAAGGAGGAGTTTTAGCGGAGTTCAATACGCGCAACTCTTCACAGAACATTTCGTATGCACCTGTAGGAAGGTTTGGATTAATAGCAGCCTCATCACGTTTTGTAATCTTACCACGTACACAAAGCACATATTCATTACGAACATCCTCTGCTTTGTGGAACGATTCTACGTTATGATCTGGGGATGCCACTACTTGTACTACACCAGAACGATCGCGTAAATCCAAGAAAATCAAACCACCATGGTCACGACGGCGTTCAACCCATCCACATAATACGACCTCTTTACCTACCTCTTGTTCAGAGATGGTGCCACAACCGTGCGTACGGTGTAAGCCTTGCATTGTTTCCATTCTAATTGTCATCCTTTCACCAAAGAAGTTATACGTTCAGCCACTGTATCAAGAGATACAGTCTCTTGTTCACTAGTATCCATGAATCGGATTATGGCTTCCCCACGAGCCAATTCATCATCACCCAATATAATAACATATTTCGCATTAATTTTGTTAGCGTATTTTAATTGTGCCTTCATACTCTTGCCCTGCCCGTCCATTTCAACGGTAATATATTCATCATGTAAGGCTTGGCAAATTTTGAAAGCCTCTACCTTAGCCGCATCACCAAGAGCGACTACGAATACAGATGGTTCTAGGGTTGGCTCAGGCAATAAGTTTTGTTTTTCAAGAGCTAATAGTAAACGCTCCATGCCCATAGCAAAACCGATAGCTGGAGTATGAGGTCCATCGAGTTCTTCTACGAGACCATCGTAACGGCCACCACCGGCTACAGCACTTTGAGCACCTAAAGGAGTATATTGTACCTCAAAGGCTGTCTTTGTATAGTAATCAAGGCCACGTACGAGACGAGGATTTAAAGTATATTGCACATTAGCTGCAGATAAATAGGTTTTCAATTCTTCAAAATGATCATGACACTCTTCACATAAATGTTCGTGAATTTCAGGAGCACCTACGGATAAGGATTTACATGTTTCATTTTTACAATCCAGTATACGCAAAGGATTTTTGTACAACCGTTCTTGGCAATCGCTACATAATTGTTCCTTTTTAGGTTCAAAGAAGGCGATTAATTTTTTACGGTATACAGGGCGACATGTTGGACAACCTACGGAGTTCACCTCTACATTGAGATCTTTAAGACCAAAGTCTTTTAATAACTGTACAACCATGCAGATAACTTCACTATCTACCACTGGAGATTGCGAACCTAGTACCTCTGCACCAAATTGGTGGAATTGACGATAACGACCCGCTTGCGGTTTATCATGACGGAACATAGGGCCCATGTAATACCATTTTGTGAGACCTTCTTTACCATATACTTTATTTTCTAAGTATGCGCGCACAGCAGACGCCGTATTTTCAGGGCGTAAGGTAAAGCTAGAACCACCGTCATCACCGGTGGTAAATGTGTACATCTCTTTTTGTACTACATCTGTAGTCTCACCGATACCACGTAAGAACAATTTAGTTTCTTCAAAGGCAGGTGTGCGAATTTCATTGAACCCATATACTTTACAAATTTCGCGCATACGTTGTTCAATATAATGCCAATGTATCATCTGTTCTGGCAAAAAGTCTTGTGTACCTCTTGGTTTTCTTATAGCCATTACACAACCTCCCAAAATCTTTCACAAATTTTATGTCGTTTCTCTAAAAGTGCATCTATCGTTTCGTGATAAACATCTACGTCTTTTGGCATATGCTGTTTAAGTTGACGATATTCAGGGGCGCGCATCCACTTGGATGAACTGCCGGGCCCCATAGATAGAATACTCTGCCGTTCTTCCATAATCTGGATATTATATTCACACGCTTTGCCAGGCAAAGTATAGCCAATATTCTCTAACTGCCCTCTCATATATTGCTGACGGTATAGATAATATGGCACATAACCAGCCGCTTCAAGACGCTCTTTACCATATTGTACCATTTCCGCCACGAGATGTTCTTCAGGAATATCATCTTCCATATGTAAATCGTACAACGGGCTACCACGTTTTAATGCTAACGTATGAATTGTAACATTTTCCGGCAGATTTTGACATACATAATCCATATTCTCTATCATATTTGGCATTGTTTGGTTAGGCAAGCCTGCAATAAAATCCATATTTACGGCTAATGATGTATTGTTTTTTACATATTGTAAAAGTTCATCAACATCCCATACGCTATGACCGCGCCAAATACGACGCAAAATATCATCTTGCATCGTTTGCGGGTTAATGCTAATACGATTCACACCTAGCGCAAGCATGGAACGTAGCTTTGTAGGATTAACAGAATCAGGTCGTCCTGCCTCTACAGTAAATTCATGACTTTCTGGTACGAGTAGAGACAACTGTTTTAGAATCTGGTGAAAGTCTTCATCCTTTAGCACTGTCGGAGTACCACCGCCCATATAGAGGGTATTTACGGTTAAATTATAAGATTGGACAATAGCTTTCATATCTTCTATATCACGGGTTAAAGCCTTTAAAAATTGACTTTTACCAGCATAATCCTGATAGAGACCATATGGAAACGAGCAATATACACAACGCGTGTCACAGAAAGGAATACCACAATAGAGACTCACCTTTTTATCATCTGTATCAGATAGAAATGGACGTTGATACTCGCCAATGTCCCCCAAAGTAGCAAGCTTTTCCATAGACACAGAAAACTCGTCCCGAATGTGACGAGTTGCTGCGTGGACAGAGCCATATGTATCTATATATTTATGTAGTAGCTTTGTAGGGCGCACACCTACCATAGTTCCCCACGGAGCCTCAGCAGGTAAGCCTTGATATTCACGCAAATAGCGCAACAAGGCTTGTCCAATTTGGCGACGCCCCATAGAGGAAACAGGGCCTTCAAAAATCTGAACCGAATCACCAATGGTAACAGTTAATGTGTAGAGCCCTTCCACTTCATGTGCTTCAAGGATAACCTCTGGATGTACCTTATCAGAAAAAAGTCCCGCCGCGCCACAGTTATGAGCTACTACAGAGCCAAGTGGTAATGGACCCGTATATAGA
>CAKQBP010000189.1 GCA_934216375.1 uncultured Veillonella sp. | reverse complement strand
CTCTTGGGATGCATCGTGCTGCACCTGTACAGTACATTCGTCCAGAAATTATCGGTCTTATATTAGGGGCTTATGTATTGTCCATGATTCGTGGCGAGCACCAAAGTAGAGGTGGTTCATCTCCAATTATTCGTTTTATTCTCGGCTTCTTTGTTATGATTGGTGCGTTAATGTTCCTTGGATGTCCACTTCGCATGATTTTGCGCCTTGGTGGCGGTGACCTGAATGCTCTATTTGGTATCGCTGGCTTTGCCGGGGGCGTTGGGATTGGTACTATTTTTTTAAAACGCGGTTACTCTTTACAACGTACGTATGCATTGAGCAAATTAGAATCTGCTATCATGCCAGCTATCCAAGTTGGGTTGCTCGTACTAGTAGTGACAGCCCCTGCATTTATCTTCTTTAGTCAAAAAGGGCCCGGTGCCATGCATGCGCCTTGGCTTATTTCCTTAGCCGCTGGCCTTGTAGTAGGCGGTTTATCTCAATATAGCCGTCTATGTACAGTAGGTGGTTTTCGCGATCTATTCTTATTCAAAAAATCCGTACTTATTTTTGGTTACATCGCAGTTCTCGTTGGCGTGTTTGCAGTAAATATTAGCTTTGGTAACTTCCACCTTGGTTTTGAAAACCAACCGGTTTCTCATACTGATGGTTTGTGGAACTTCCTTGGCATGGCTCTCGCTGGTTTCTGTAGCGTATTGCTCGGTGGTTGCCCATTGCGTCAATTGATTATGACTGGCGAAGGCAATTCTGATTCTGCTGTTACTGTGCTTGGCCTTGCAGCTGGCGCAGCATTTGCTCATAACTTTGGTTTAGCTGCTTCTGGCGCTGGTCCTACATTGAATGGCCAAATCGCTGTAGGGATAGGTTTTGTAGTGGCGCTCATCATTGCTGTGCTTAATACAAAACGTTCAAATGCGTAAATTGAATATGCTTAGGTTACATATGATTAGAGTGTAAATGTTTAGATTATGTATGGTATGATTAACGTAAAGCATGATTATCGTATACTATAATTATGCTTTACTATCCTATTCGGTATTGTTAGCTAGAGTTGAGTGTCTATGAAATATATCGCTACTTTTTACTCTCACTTCGGTGCGATTCGCTTCAAGCGAGAAGCTCCTGAAGGGGTAAGTAATATAGAACTTCGTCCTGTGCCGCGCGATTTGAGTTCCTCTTGTGGGACGAGTGCATCCTTTGATGCTGGTGAAAGTTTTACTTTTACGGAGGATCCAACAGAGGAAATTGAACAAATCGTGGCTGTTACGACAGGCGGCTATAAAACTATATATGAAAGCCCAAATAAGTAAATATGTAATTTGGCCTTGTTTTATAAATCAAAAAATGACACAAATTCATATCGTATTATGTGTAATTTATGGTGCATAGAAGTAGATATCCTTTTGGGGATATCTACTTTTTTTATGCAGAGAACTTACTTATATAAATCATGATTTGTGATGGTAAAAAATAAGTTTCTTATCTTTATTTTTTAGATGTAAATAGTCTCTTTAATAAAGTAATAGCATTGTATTTGGGCTCGTTATTAAGTAGAGTTTATAATTATATAATTTTTATAGATAAATATATATAATTTCTTAAAAGATTATAGATTTTTTTCGAATAGGACTATAAAAATTAGATGAAGTATTATATAATAATATCTACAGTATGTATTACAGTAGAACAGTAAAATAAATCCATTGATAATGTACGCTACTATTGCAGTATTATACAATTAGTATTAATGATAAGGGAGATTGTAAGACTTTGAAAAGAGTATTAACCTTAACATTAGCCGTGGCCATCGTTGCCGGTGGCTATATGTTTGAGGCTAATGGGGCGGGAGAACAACCTTCTAAACAGGCACCATCTATATCTGAGATAAATATATATACGCCAAAAGAGCTTAATGCACGTCAGAAAGACTTGGTTGAAATTGGCCGCTATACTGCGTCTGGTGATCAAGGTGCATTAAAGAGTGTAATTGCATCTGCTATTGAGCGAGGCACGTTGACGCCACAAGAGGTGAGTATTGCCATTCGTCAACTTTACTCTGCTGCTGGCTTGAAACAAATGAATGCTGCTTTAGCTACATTTGATCAATTACGTGATGAACGCCCTGAGTTTGGCGATGAGTACGAAAAATTGGTACCAAAGCAAACAGGACTTAGTGCTTTATTGGGGAATGGCACTAATGGGGCACCTTTAACAAAGCCGAAAGCTGAGGAAGCAAAAGAGGGGGTTCAATATAATACGTTCCGTATGAAAAAACCAAAACCTCAAAATCGTAATCGTTCACGTCTAGGTAAATTGGACCGTGAATTGGTCGCTGCGGCAGCATTAGGTACTCGAGTTGGTAAAAATAATCTTTTTACTGCAGCTGAAAAGAGTTTATCTGAACTTGGCCTAAGTCAATATCAAATTGAAAATTTAGAAGCTATGATTTTCCAATAAAATGTAGACCTATTTCTTCGGAAGTAGGTCTTTTTTTATAAGAAGTGCTTTCATAGTCGCAGTGATTCGTATTAAATACATAGAATGTAATTGACGTTTAATGTCCCCTTTTCTATAATTAATAAGATAGGTATATGACCTGTAATAATAAATATAAACAAATATAAATATATTATTAAAAATAGATGTAAGGAGAAAGTATGCGCCTTCGTAGAAAACCGTGGATTGATGAAGCAATTCACGAATATGACTCTCATATCATTTTGTCTGGCCAAGAAGAGCACAAAGGCAAATGGCGTGAATTATTTGAGCATCCTGAATACCCATTATATATGGAGTTAGGAACCGGGAAAGGTCGCTTTATTGCGGGCATGTCTGAAGCGTATCCAGATGCTAACTTCGTAGGTTTTGAAGTTCAGATGGGGGTTATTTATTACGCAGCACAAAAAATCTTTGAAGGGGAACGGAACAATGCAAAGGTATCTTTATTTGATATTGCAGGTATTGAAGAGATAGTAGCACCAGGTGAAGTTGATCGTTTCTATATTAACTTCTGTGATCCCTGGCCTAAGGCGAAACATGCAAAACGCCGCCTTACATATCACACATTCCTTGACCGTTATGCTCGTCTTTTGAAAGATGGTGGTGAAGTCCACTTCAAGACGGACAATGAAGGTT
>CAKQBP010000188.1 GCA_934216375.1 uncultured Veillonella sp. | reverse complement strand
GATGTAATGTGTGTTGGATGGCAAATGAGGGAATGCTACAACTGGTTGCAATTTGGACAAGTCAATTGTAATAGTTTGAGCATATACCGCATCAGCATCTGGAGCGATTGGTTCAACAGGACGATTTACTCTACCTTTGATATATTCTTCAGTAATTGCATCGTAAGGGAATACGCCACATTTACCGCCCGCTTCGATAGCCATGTTACAGATTGTAAGACGGTCAGCCATAGTCATGTGTTGTACGCCGTCGCCAGCGAATTCAAGAGCCATGTAACGAGCGCCATCTACACCGATTTGACCGATCAAATCGAGGATTACGTCCTTACCAGTTACCCATTTGTTAGGTTTGCCGATAAGCTCAACCTTAATTGTTTCAGGTACTTTGAACCAAGTTTTACCTTCTGCCATAGCAACGCCCGCATCAGTGGAGCCTACGCCTGTGGAGAATGCATTTACCGCACCATAGGTACACGTGTGGGAGTCAGCACCGATCATCATTTCGCCAGGACCGATAAGGCCTTTTTCTGGCAAAATAACGTGCTCGATACCCATTCTACCGACTTCAAAGTAGTTTGTAATGCCATGTTCGCGTACGAAGTCGCGCATTACTTTCGCTTGTGTAGCGGATTGAATATCTTTATTTGGTGTGAAATGATCCGGCACCAAGTAGATTTTATGACGGTCAAATACAGGTTTGCCAATCTTCAAAAACTCTTTACGAGCCGGTGGGAATGTGATGTCGTTCATCAATACCGCATCCAAATGACATTCAATGATTTGGCCTGGTTTTACAACATCAAGACCCGCGTGGCGAGCCATATTCTTTTCGGTAATGGTCATACCCATATTATTCTTCCTCCTGTTGTTCTAGCTCCATAGCTAGGAATACTGAGTTTACTGCATTAATATATGCATTTACACTTGATTTAACGATATCGGTGCTGATACCACGACCATGGTACAAGCGACCGTTATATTCTACCTTGAGAGTTGCTTCCCCAAGGGCATCTTTACCAGCTGTTATGGCGCGGATTTGGTAATCTTTCAAGCTAATTGGCAAGCCAACCACACGTTCAACCGCTTTAAGGGACGCGTCTACTGGACCATCACCTACGGCAGCATCCGCTCTTTCACCATCTGGAGTCATGAGACGAACGTCAGCATAGGCATAGCCTTTTTCACCCAATTTATAGTATTGAGCCACGAGTTCAAATGCTTTTTTGTGGTGAAGATTATCTACTACAAGGGCTACGATATCATCGTCGTATACTTGTTTTTTGCGGTCTGCCAATTCTTTGAATTTAGCGAAGAGGTCGTTGATTTTCTCTTCTGTGAAAGATTGAAAACCAAGTTTTGCCAAGTGATCAGCGAAAGCATGACGGCCAGAGTGTTTACCCAATACGAGATCTGTTTTTTCAGCCCCTACGGACTCAGGAGTCATGATTTCATACGTTTCAGGATTGCTCATCATGCCATGTTGATGGATGCCGGATTCGTGAGCAAACGCGTTAGAACCAACAATTGCTTTATTTGGAGGAACTACAACACCTGTTAGACGGCTCACAAGTTTAGATACTTTCGTAAATTGTTTTGTATCGATGTTCACTTGAAGGTCATCGAAATAATCATGGCGTGTTTTAAGAGCCATTACCACTTCTTCAATCGCTACGTTACCAGCCCGTTCACCCAGACCATTAATTGTGCCTTCTACTTGGCGTGCACCTGCTTTAATAGCGGCTAACGTATTCGCATTGGCAAGGCCTAAGTCGTCATGGCAGTGAACAGAGATAATTGCATTTTCAATTCCTGATGTATGTTCTTTGATGTAGCGGATTTTATCACCGAACTCATTAGGGTTCATATAACCTACTGTATCTGGTACGTTAATAATTGTAGCGCCACCAGCAATTGCAACACCAAATACTTGGCATGCGAAATCTAAATCAGAGCGTGCCGCGTCTTCACCAGAGAACTCGATTTCATCAACCTTACCTTTTGCATATGCCAATACGGATTTAACCTTATCCAATACCTCTTGGCGAGTCATTTTTAATTTATATTCCATATGAAGTTCGGAAATAGCAATGAATACATGTAAACGGCTACGTTCCGCATCTTTCAACGCATCAATCGCTTTTTGTACGTCCTTTTCATTAGCACGAGCCAACGCACAAATTGTTGCACCTTTGACTTCGCGTGCAATCGTTTGTACCGCTTCAAAATCTCCAGGGGATGCCGCCGGGAAACCGGCCTCAATAACGTCAATGCCGAGACGTACTAGGCCTTTCGCAATTTCAATTTTTTCAGGAGTTTGTAAAGATACACCTGGTGTTTGTTCCCCATCACGAAGCGTTGTATCAAAGAAATATACGCGATTCTGTTCCATAATAGCCACCTTTTCTATCCTCATAAAACATAACACTTTATTATATCTATCCATAGTGAAAGTTTGTAAAATCGCCAATGTCGACACCATATATAATCTGTGACTTACTAGACTTTCACAAATAAAAAAGCCCCTCAGAACAACTGTCGTTGCTCAAAGGGGCGTTATATTCATAACACGGTACCACCCTAATTGGGACTCGTTGCGGGTATAACGGAACCACCGTCGATGACTACTGCTGCATTCGCCATCAAAGCTCACGGGAGAGTGTCAGCGTACAACCTCTATTGCCTCGCACCAGCCGGCAACTCTCTAAAAGCAGGATTTGTAAACCTTTATACCCGTTCATCGCTTGATTTAAGATATAAGGGTATTGTACTGTATTCTATAGACTTATGTCAATTAAAATAAAATGAATATGATTTCATAAAACTCATCGTTAGTAGTTAGTCCACTCTAAACTATTAAAATCATTCATAATGAGTTTCTTCTTCTTTACCACTTGGTTCGTTAGCTCAATGCGTTCACTAACAAATGAAATATCTGTATACCATTCCTTTAAATTAGCATACACTTCATTCTCTAAATCAATAATGATAGTTTCTATGGGATCCCAAGTTTTACACTGTACAGATTCCACCATAACCATGCTACTACCTATGAAAGTAACATCCCTACCATAAATCCAAAATGGCAATACCTTATTTTTTATAGCAATAGAGTATATAGCATCCCCATGAGGTGGTTCCGTTTCATATTGCGTGCGTATTTGG
>CAKQBP010000187.1 GCA_934216375.1 uncultured Veillonella sp. | reverse complement strand
CAGTTACACCGATAATAGCTAAGGCAATCGCAAAAATATAATGCATTTGACTAAGTACGGGATAATATTTACCATATCCTAATATAGTGCCAATTATTATAGATCCCAATATAGTATGTGCCCATTGGCTATAAGTTATAAATGGCTTTGTATTGACTAATACTTGAGTATTGAAGATTGATTTCTCAAACGCTCGTTCTGTATTCCTAAATTTAGATTGTAATTTTATCTTTAATCTTCTTAAATACGCCATCACCGATGCCCTTCACCCCCTTGATACCTTCAACGGATGTAAAGGGTCCTTTTTGTGAACGATACTCTTCAATTCTTTTTGCCATAGCGGGGCCTATGCCTGGTAATGCATCAAGCTCTTTTGCAGAAGCTGTATTAATATTAATTTTATTACCACGCAATAAAGCCTCTGGATTACCGTGAAAGTTAAATACTATGTGGATATGATCTCCCGCATTAACCGACTTTGCCATATTGACTGATTCTACATCAGCATAAGGTAATAGTCCACCTGCTAACTTAACTACATCACCTACAGTAGCACTACTTTCAAACTCATATAAACCAGGTGAAACTACGGCGCCCGTAATATAAGCTATAGGTTTGTTGGATGTTTGTTCAACAGTTGATATAGAAGAATTTCCATCTATTGCTCCTTCAACTAAGACAGAATCGCTTTCATCTGTTATAATAGGCCATAGGAAATAAATTCCTACTAAAATACATAGGATTAATATAATTGTCATATATGGCTTCAATTTTACTTTCATAGTGCACCTCCTACTGAAAGATTTCCCTATGAAAGAGTAAACTCCTACCGTTGACTCTATTGGTCACACCAGCAGGAGTTTCATAATTGATGTCGAATATAAGGAGATACAATGAATCAAAAAACATTAAAAAAATACGCCCATACCTTGTTAAAATATGGCGTAAATTTACAAGAAGACCAAACTCTTGTTATTTCTGTAGATGTAGAAAACAAAGACTTTGCAGTTATCGTCACAGAAGAAGCATATGAATTAGGTGCCAAAGAGGTTGTCCTCAACTGGAGATGTTCTCCAATCGCTCGTCAACGTTTATTACATGCTAAGGAATCTGTATTAGAAAGACCGGCTAACTGGATTCCTGAATTCTACAAGCAATACATCGATGATAAGGCCGCTTTCTTATCTTTAATTAGTGCGAACCCAAAAGCGTTAGAAGGTATTCCAACAAATCGTATTTCACTACAATCTCGTAACTTAAATAAAGCTTTATCCTTTTACCATACAGCGATTATGAACTCCTCTGTTACCTGGTGCGTTGCTTCTGTACCAACTGTTCTATGGGCAGATTTACTTGGCTATGAAGGTACAGATGAAGAGAAAATTGACCAACTATGGGCTACCCTATTAAAACTTTGCCGTATTGAAGGTGTAGAACCGAAAGACACATATCGTCACCACATGGCAAAATTGCGTCACCGCTGTGAAGCATTGAATAAATTAGACTTAAAGGCATTGCGTTATACTTGTGAAAATGGTACTGACCTCTTATTAGAATTACCAGAAGGTCATATATGGCTAGGTGGTGAAGAATCTTCAAAGGATGGCACTATTTTTAATGCCAATATTCCTACAGAGGAAGTTTTCTCCGCACCCCAATATAATGGTGTTAATGGTATTGTATACAGCACAAAACCTTTAATTTACCATGGCAATACTATTTCTGATTTCTCCTTTACTTTCAAAGAAGGTAAAATCGTTGATTATACTGCAAAAGAAGGTTATGAAGTATTAAAAGAGTTAATAGAAACCGATGAAGGCTCCCATTACCTCGGCGAAGTTGCTTTGGTGGACCACTTCAGCCCAATTAGTCAATCTAACCAAATCT
This sequence comes from uncultured Veillonella sp., assembly GCA_934216375.1. Classification (GTDB taxonomy): domain Bacteria; phylum Bacillota; class Negativicutes; order Veillonellales; family Veillonellaceae; genus Veillonella. The sequence goes on along the minus strand of CAKQBP010000187.1, from coordinate 1,300 downwards.
TCTTCGAAACATTGTTTGATGAAAATGCATCCTGCCATCTAGCAATTGGTGCTTCTTATCCAACATGCCTCAAAGATAGTGATGGTTTATCTGAAGAAGAATTAAAAGAACGCGGCCTTAACTACTCCTTAACACATGTAGACTTTATGATTGGTCATGAACATATGAATATTAAAGGCTACACTCGTGATGGCCAAGAAGTAGACATTATGATTGATGGCCGTTTACAAGTATAAACAAGTGAAATGTTCCCATAAAAACTGGACTTCCTATCTAACTTGTCTATTAGATAGCAATTTATAATTGAAAGCTACATATAAAAGAGCCCCTATATACAAGCGTATATAGGGGCTCTTATTAGTGGTAAAAAATTATTATATCACAATGTAATATTCAATGTGCGGCCTGTAGGCTTGTATTCAATAATTTCTACACCTGCGGTTTTTAACATTCGTTTAGAAGCTTTTACCTCTTTCGTATCCTTATATAGGTCATCACGATAGATAACGGCCTTAATACCACTTTGAATAATGGCTTTCGCACATTCATTACAAGGGAAAAGTGTTACATATATTTTAGAACCTTCTAAAGAACCGCCCCGATAATTAAGTATGGCATTCAGTTCACTATGTACAGTATAGAAATATTTATTATCATCAGCTGTATCACGTTCCCATGTGAAATCATCATCACTGCAGTTTAAAGGCATACCATTATAACCAATGGACAAGATTTTATTATCATTACTAACAATACATGCACCAACTTGTGTATTTGGATCCTTAGAACGTTGTGCTGCCAAAATGGCAACACCCATGAAGTATTCATCCCAGGAAATATAATCGCTACGTTTTGCCATAATTACCTCACTTAAAATAAGCCCCCTTCTACCTATGTAGTTGGGGGCTTACAATATTAAACAAATAGAATATCCTTATTTAACAACGATATTTACAAGTTTACCAGGTACGTAAATAACTTTTACGATATTCTTACCTTCTATAAATTCTTGAACACGGCTAGATTCTTTGGCCAATGTTTCTAATTCTTCTTTTGTAATATTTACGGAAACAGTAAGTTTATCACGAACTTTACCATTTACTTGCAAGACTACTTCTACTTCGTCTACAACGAGAGCGGATTCTTCATATACAGGCCATTTTTCTGTGTGAATGGATGTAGTTTCACCCAATTCATGCCACAACTCTTCTGTCATATGAGGCACAAATGGCGCTAAAAGAAGCAATAAGGAATGTGTCAATTCATTTGCTAATGCGCTATTGATTGTTTCTGCTTTATC
>CAKQBP010000186.1 GCA_934216375.1 uncultured Veillonella sp. | reverse complement strand
ATTTACTAAGCGTCAAGCCGGTAAATTGTCAGGCGGTATGAAGCAAAAGCTTAGCCTAGCTTGTACATTGGTTCGTTCTCCGGAGCTATTACTGCTCGATGAGCCTACCGTAGGGGTCGATCCATTTTCAAGGCGGGAGTTATGGGAGATTTTAGAGTCGTTAGTACGTACAGATGGAATCAGCGTACTTGTTAGTACTGCATACTTAGATGAGGCGGAGCGTTGTAAAGATGTTTTCGTCCTTAATAAAGGGCGGTTTTTAGCAACTGGGACACCGCATGAATTGACTCAAATGTCTGAGGGGCGATGCTTTCAGGTAAAAATTCCGAAGTCATTGAGCATGCGAAATGTACAGGCCGCATTGATGGATGATAGAAAATGCGTGGCAGATGCAGTTCCGGAGGCTGGTACCGTACGATATATAAAAACGAAAGAAATGCTTTCAATTCCTTGGCTTAGCGAGTACGGTATGGAGGAACAACCAGTTCAGAGCCGTTTGGAAGATACCTTTATGATGCTATTAAAAGAGGATGAGTTTACTTTGAAACAGAGGACTTCCCTCTTAGATGCTATCGATATGGATTTGGATGAAAGTGCGATAGAGAAAGAACGAAAGCGTTTGTTGTCCCCAAATGAAATGGTTGAGCGTCCAATAGAAATTTCTGTATCTCATTTGGTGAGAACATTCGGTGATTTTACGGCGGTGGCCAATACCTCTTTTACGGTGCAGCGCGGAGAAGTATTCGGATTGCTTGGACCAAATGGAGCCGGCAAGACGACGACATTTCGTATGCTGTGCGGCTTATTGCCTGTAACGAGCGGGGATTTACGCGTAGCTGGAGTTGATGTCGTTAAATCTCGTACAGCAGCAAGAAGCAATTTCGGATATGTAGCGCAAAAGTTTTCTTTGTACGGCAATTTGTCCGTTATGGAAAATCTGGATTTTTTTGCTGGTGTGTATGGTTTATACGGTCAAAAAAAGGATGATCGAATAGAAGCTGTGATCAAGGAGTTTCGTCTGAATGATGTGAGAGATATGATAGCCGGTGATTTGCCTGGTGGTTATAAACAGCGTTTGTCCATGGCAGCTGCCTTAATGCATGAACCTAAGATTCTTTTCTTGGATGAGCCCACAAGTGGTATTGATCCTCTTACACGTCGTAATTTCTGGCGACAGATTACTTCTTTATCAAAAGGAGGAACAACGATTATTATTACGACTCATTTTATGGATGAATCGGAATATTGTGACCGCATTATGATTCAGGATGCAGGGAAACTCGTTGTACTGGGAACACCTGATGAGGTTAGACGGACTGCCGGCAACGAGACTTGTACTATGAATGAAGCGTTTATCTCCGTCATACTGAAAAAACGCGAACAGGAGGAGGACGTATGAACGGATTTATAAGACGGTTTTCCTCATTGGTATACAAGGAGACCTTACAAGTATTGCGTGACCCTAGCACTATTCTGTTGGGGGTTGTGCTACCTATACTACTTATCATCCTCATCGGCTCAGGGGTAACTTTGGATGTTAAACACGTGCCGATAGCAGTGGTTATGGAGCGGCAAGATTCTATGACCCAGAGTGTGTATGACTCCTTATATGGCTCTGAGTACTTTCAACCTATAGCGGTTCGCGATAGAAAGACGGCGGAACTATTGCTAGAAAAACGAAAGGTAGATGCTATACTGGTGATTCCACAGGATTTTTCGTCTCAAGTTATGCGCGGACAAGGAAAGGTACAGGGAATCTACTACGGTGTCGATACTTCGGTAGCGATGAGCGTAGAAAGTTATGTAAACTCAGCTATTAATTTATGGGCCGTTAAGAATATTCCGTTTATGTTACGTGGTGGATATATAACAATGAACCATCGCATGTGGTTTAATGAGGCAAATACAAGTACCTGGTTTTTGATTCCTGGGCTCATCATGATTATCATGACGATTGTATCCGTCTTTCTCACGGCGGTTGTTATGGCTAGAGAATGGGAGCGTGGTACGTTCGAGGCTTTATTCGTTACACCAGTTAAGCCTATTGAAATTATTTTGGCTAAGGTAGTGCCTTATTATGTATTGGCCATGTTGGGGCTGTTGTTTTGCCTCGGTGTTTCGTATTTCTTTTATGAAGTACCTATGCGTGGTTCCTTATGGATCATCTGCATCGTGTCCACATTGTATTTGATTGTTTCCTTAAATATGGGATTACTTATATCTGCGTTTACGAAGAAACAGTTCTTAGCTTGTCAAATGGCGTTACTTACCAGTTTTTTACCGGCGTTGATATTGACGGGGTTTTTATTTGATCCACATTCACAACCTGTGGTGATTCAATATATTTCACGGCTTTTACCTCCTACATATTTTTTAGAATTACTGAAATCATTGTTCCTAGGTGGAAATAACTGGTATTTGATTATTGAAAATAGTGCCGTATTATCGGGTTTTGCTATTTGCTTTACAATATTGACAATTTATATTACGCGGAAGAAGGTGGAATAATGAATTGGCGCCTGTATTGGAATCAAATTGTCTCCATCATATGGAAAGAGCTATTAGCCACCTTCAAAGATCCGAAAACTCGTATAGTCTTACTATTACCGGTTCTTATTCAAGGATTCCTCTTCGGTTATGCCGCAACCTATAATCTCAACAAAGTTCCCTATGTATTGATTGATGAAAGTCATACGCAGACCGCAGCTGCACTAGAATCGACTATTAATTCATCAGGTGTTTTCGAACTGTATCAATCTGCGAACTCTCCGGATATAATTGCACCACTAATAGACTCCAACAAGGTTATTATGGCGGTTATCATACCTCAGGATTTTGAAGAAAATTTAAAGCTTAAACAACCTACATCTATTACTGTTATTGTAAATGGAACGAATACAATGACTTCAGGTCTTGCAGCAGCCTATATGGGGCAAATCATTTCTCAATTCAATCAGACTTGGTTAGGTATTGAACATAAGGGAATCACGATTGAATCTCGTACCTGGTACAATGAAAATCAGCAGTCTTCATGGACTTTCTTGACAGGTCTCGTCATATTGATCAGTATGACACAAGTTATCATGTTGGGTGGCTTATCTGTGGCAAGAGAACGAGAACAGGGGACCTTTGATCAATTATTGGTGACACCTGTATCATCTATGCAAATTTTGATTGCAAAGTCTATACCACCCATGATAATAGGACTGTTT
>CAKQBP010000185.1 GCA_934216375.1 uncultured Veillonella sp. | reverse complement strand
CTGCCGGTGTTCAATATGTTACGGATGTTAAGCGTGCCGTATTGGAGCAAAACGGTCAGCTCAACGTGGTTCAATTTGGTGAAGATAATATCCGATTTGATCTTATCGATGATGGTCAAATTAATCAATTTACCCTTGATGTAATTGAAAAAGATAGAGCGTGGCTTGAACAAGAAGTCCAATCTCAAGGATACTCTGTTAAGGACATATATATTGCAGAATATAAAGATGGTAAAGTTGTTGTATATCCTTATGATAAAAGAGAGAGACCTAATTTAGTAAGCTCTATAAAAAATAAGACTAAGAGCAAATTAAAGACTTAAGTTGTAGCTTGTAATATGAAGCTAATACATCTATTAAGATTTTAACAATAGGTATATAGTATTTAGTTTTATTAAGCCCACTATTCGTAGTGGGCTTATATAGAAAGGAAATTAGTGAATCGTAAAGATTTAATTGATCGATTACAAGAATTATATAAAGATGAAGATAGCCGCGTAACTGTAAATCCTCATGCGGGGCAAAAGATAGCTATCGTATATCCAAATACATATTTTGTAGGCATGAGTAATCTTGGACTTCATATCATTTATGAGGAAATTAACTTACGAAATGATAGCGTATGTGAACGTATTTTCTTGCCGGAGAAAAAGGAGTTAGAAGCATACGACAAGACTAAGACTCCTCTCATGAGTGTTGAAACACAGCGCCCTATGCATCAGTTTGATGTAGTAGCCTTTGATGTAACCTTTGAAATGGATTATTTCCATATTCCAGTGATGTTGCGTCATGGTCGCGTACCCATTATGGGAAAAGACCGTACAGAGTTTGATCCTATCGTTATTGCGGGCGGTCCTTGTGCGACGTTCAACCCAGAGCCTTTTGCTGATTTTATCGATGCTTTCATTATCGGTGAAGGGGAAGGCCTTGTGAGCCATGTCCTCGATATTATTCGAGATGGGAAAATGGAGGGGCTAGATCGCCATGCTATTTTACGTCAGTTAGCGGATATATCGGGCGTATATGTCCCATCCTTGTATGTGCCCATTTATAGTGAAGACGGTAAATTCAAAGGCTATGATATTACAGAGGGCGTACCTAAGAGGATTAAACGTCACTTTGAAATGCTCACCAGCGGTGGTGAAACGGTAGTAGCTACGAATTATACTGAGTTTGGTGCCATGTATATCATCGAAGTAGCCCGTGGATGTGGTCGGCATTGCCGATTCTGTATGGCTGGGTATTGCTTCCGCGTACCTCGTGTACGTCCATTAGATATTTTGAAAGAAGGCGTAGAACGCGCAGAAAAGCTAGGCAAAAAGGTGGGACTCATGGGCGCTGCTATTTCGGATTATCCCGAGGTAGATGAGCTAGTTAATTATATTCGCTCTAAAGATATGCGTTACTCTTGTGCATCCTTGCGTGCTGACTCGTTAACACAAGCCGTGGTGGATGGACTAGCGGATAGTGGACAAAAGACGATTACCATTGCGCCAGAAACGGGCAGTGAACGTTTGCGTCGGGTCATTAACAAGGGAATCAGTGAAGAGCATTTACAAAATGCAGCCACCTTATCTGCAAAGTCAGGTATTCAGCATATGCGCTTGTATATAATGATTGGGCTGCCAACGGAAACCGATGAAGATATTGAGGCTATTGTAGGTCTTGCGGAGAGAACGCAGGCTCATATGGCTGAGGTAGGCTGTAAAGGTCGTTTAACGCTCAGTATTAATCCGTTTATTCCTAAGCCTTTTACACCATTTCAATGGATGGCCATGGATAATCAAAAAACGGTGGAGAAAAAATTACAATATATAAAAAAAGCGTTGCAAAAGAATCGCCGTATTGAGGTTCTCGTAGAGTCCCCTAAAGAGGCATATATTCAAGGGGTTCTCGCTCGTGGAGATCGTCGTTTAGGTGCTGTTATTGCAGCGTGTGCAGCCAATCGAGGTAGTAAATCTTTTAAGTCTGAAATGAAGGCGGCTGGCTTAGATATGGACGATATGAATTATCGCGAACGTAGTTTTGATGAATTCTTGCCGTGGAGCCATTTAGATATGGGTATGGACGAGGGCTATCTTGAAATGGAATGGAAACGATCCATTGATGAAGCATATACACCGCCATGCACACAAGGGTGTAAACGATGCGGTGTTTGTAAATAGGAGGAATTGATGAATCAATCGGTAAAGCGTATAGATGTGAAAGGGCCCCATGGAACGTGGTCTTATGAGGCCCCAAGTTGGGCTGATCAATTCCCTATTAGTATGGGAGATACGTATCGTCATGGAGGTGTATCTAGTGCGCCTTATGAGTCATTAAATCTAGCCTTTCATGTAGGCGATGAAGCTCAGAGTGTACGAGAAAATCGAGCTATTATTGCGAAATATTTAGGTGTTGAACCAAACCGTATTTCTTGTGGCAATCAAGTCCATGGTTTAAAGGCTGTAAAAATCACAGAAGACCTTATTGGAGCAGGTGCTTTTGGAGAAGATACAGCCATCGATGATTGTGATGCGGTATTTACAAATCTACCTCATGTGCCATTATTTCTGTTCACTGCAGATTGCGTTGGTGTAGGCATTTACGATGCCAAACATCATGCGATTGCAACGGCACATGCAGGTTGGCGTGGTGCCATTGGCCGCTTACCAGTACTTACTATTGAGGCCATGAAAGAGGCTTATGGGAGCGAGTTCAAAGATTGCTATATATATCTTGGGCCTAGTATTGGACCAGAGTCCTTTGAAGTAGATGTAGAACTAGGCAAACGTTTTGAATTAGCCTGGAGAGATATGACAGACCGAGATGCATCTGATGTTGTCAATTATCCTGGTGATAAATTAGATAAGGCTTATATCAATTTATGGAACTTTATTGGTGAGGATCTCGTTGTAAATGGAGTTCCTCCTGAGAATATCACAATTGGTGGTACCGATAGTGTAAGTGAAGTAGACTGTTATTCCTATCGTCGAGAGGCAGGCCTAACAGGTCGCATGGCCTTATTTGCGATGTTACAAGACCGATAAAATTCGACTTTCACAGGAATCATAATAAAGTATGATATTTTATATATATACATGCTTGAATTTGTGGAAGGGATAAGCCTTAAATCATGTACATTTGACCTTAAATACTATATAATAAAATAGTCTATACAAATATATTTGATGATTATGATATATAGATTGAAGGGGGCATTCACGTGATTGAAGAATCCCTAC
>CAKQBP010000184.1 GCA_934216375.1 uncultured Veillonella sp. | reverse complement strand
GATTATATCCTTTGTTGGTAAAGTGGCAGCACTTATTCATGCTATCCCAGTACCTGTTATGGGCGGGGTTTCTATTCTCTTGTTCGGCATTATCGCAGCTTCTGGCTTGCGTATGCTTGTAGAACGTAAGGTGGATTATACAAATCCTGTTAATATGATTCTTACATCCGTTATCCTTGTGGTAGGTCTTAGTGGTGCAGAACTTGCGGTTGGACCTGTAGTGTTAAAAGGAATGGGGCTTGCTACTGTAGTAGGTATGGCGATGAGCATTTGCTTATTGATCCTTCAAAAAACAGGCGTTGGCAACGACCAATTGAAAAAAACAGAAGTATAACTTTATACGACTTCGAGCTCTTTGCATAGAACCTTGAGATTAAAGTGAATTGACTTGTATTCAATATAATAAACGACTACTGAATCAGATTGTATCTGTGAAAGTAGTCGTTTTTGTTTAGTATCTTTATAATTTATCCTCAATATTGTATAATGAACATATAAGTTGCATAAAATTAATTATAGAGAGGAGGGCCTATGGAGTTTTTGATATGGATGGCTATCGGTGTTTCTTTGATGGCTGTAGAACTCGTAGTACCAGGCGGTATTTTAGGTCTTATCGGTTATTGCGCATTCCTTTGGGGCGTTTATGTAGCTCTTGGGGAAGGTACGGTAGCATTGTATGCCGTACTAGGATTAACAGCCTTGTTAATTGTCATTATCATCGTGTTCTTTAATCACTTTGAAAAGACTTGGCTAGGCAAATTGTTTACTTTAGGGCAACGATCTACGACAAAAGCTGGTTATATATCTAATGATGTATTAGAAGATTTGGCTGGCAAGAAAGGCGTAGCTCATACAACACTGCGCCCTGCAGGTATTGCTAAAATTAATGGTAATTTGGTAGATGTTGTGACCGAAGGTGACTTCATCGATGCCGGTTCACCTATTGTGGTACTTCGCGTTGTAGGTGGCCGCAATATTGTTAGAAAGTGTGATTAAGCTTTCGCAACATCGTTGTAAATAATGGAGGTTATTATGGATGTAGGTATTTTAATTTTGATTCCCATTTTGCTGATTGGTATTATGGTATTCTTATATGTTGTGCCATTAGGGCTTTGGGTATCTGCTCTAGCAGCGGGCGTTAACGTAGGTATTTTTACACTTGTAGGTATGCGCTTACGTCGTGTAAATCCGTCTCAAATCGTAATGCCTTTGATTAAAGCTAATAAAGCAGGTCTTGATGTGAATGTAAATCAGTTGGAAGCGCATTACCTAGCTGGTGGTGACGTTGACCGCGTTGTAGACGCTTTGATCGCCGCTGAACGGGCATCTATTCCATTGACCTTTGAACGTTCCGCAGCTATCGACCTCGCAGGTCGTGATGTATTGGAAGCGGTTCAAATGTCCGTTAATCCTAAGGTTATTGAAACTCCAATTATCTCTGCAGTAGCAAAAAATGGTATCGAATTGAAAGTTCGTGCTCGTGTTACTGTACGTGCTAATATCGATCGTCTCGTTGGTGGTGCTGGTGAAGCTACAATTATCGCCCGCGTAGGTGAAGGTATTGTAACGACTGTAGGTTCCTCTGAAGAACATACAGATGTATTGGAAAATCCAGATCATATCTCTCGTACTGTATTGGGTAAAGGTCTTGATGCGGGTACTGCATTCGAAATCTTGTCCATCGATATCGCTGACGTAGACGTGGGACGTAACATTGGCGCTCAATTGCAAACTGACCAAGCGGAAGCGGATAAGAAAATCGCTCAAGCTCGTGCGGAAGAACGTCGTGCAATGGCTGTTGCTACAGAACAAGAAATGCGTGCTAAAACACAAGACATGCAAGCTAAGGTTGTGGAAGCACAAGCTGAAGTCCCTAAAGCATTGGCAGAAGCTTTCAGAAACGGTAATCTAGGTGTTATGGATTACTATAATATGAATAATATTATTGCAGATACTAAAATGCGTGAAAATTTAGCAGATGGTGAATAGGAGTAGCTATGGACTCTATTTTGTCTTCAGTGCTATCCATCTTTTCGCATAATCCAATCTTTGTTTTAGGTATTATCGCGTACATTGCTTTTTCTATTATAAAAAATAAGAATACTGAAGAATCTGATGAGTATGATGAGTATGAAAGCTCTAGTGGCGGGACTTGGGAAGATATGGAGCGCGAATATGGCATCTCCATAGAACGTAAGTTAGATGAACCATCTATGGATGATTTGTCTAAGGCTGATGACTTTTATCGGGACCCTTATGAAGATAAACCGATTGTAGATCAGCAACCAGAAGCTCCATCGCAAACTATGAAAGACATACATTTCAATGAAGAGGCTGCAGCAGCTCAACGAGATATTGAAGCCTTATCAATGAAAAGTTCCAGTAGCAATTCAAGTTATACTACCAGTAAGACTCGCTTAGATAGAGAAGCTGTTACGGGGCCGACCTTAAGTGAAAGACTAGCTGAGTTTAAACGAGATAAAGCAGCTAAAGAGGGACAAGTTCTTGTTGAAAATGTAGGCATTACAACTGCGCCTACTGCTTTAGCTGTGACTTCAACTCGCGGTCGTAAATCTAATCATGATTTAAAAGAGGGCATGAAATGGTCAATCATTTTAAGTAAACCTAAAGCTCTTGAACGTAGATACCGCTAATAAGCAATCTATTCATAAGTGCATAAACCAATTATGGTTTTAGTGGAATATAAATAATAATGGATTGTGCACGGATGTGGTATAGCAACTATAATGATACATATTTTAGATATATATCTTAGATACATATCCTAATGTAGTGCATATAATTACATATTGAAAGAGGTTCCTATTGGTCACCTATGTGACTATTAGAAACCTCTTTTTTATTGTTTTTTCCTAGTGAAACTTTCACAATAATAGGGGAAGGAGTTTGTTTATAAGGAAAGGTAAAATTATGTATCGAAATGTGCGTGTTATACCAAAACAGCTGTTGCAGCAATTATATATAGAGAAACAATGGAGCGTTCGCGATGTGGCGGATTATTTTCAATGCAGTGTTGATACCATCATGCGCCGTATGAAAGCGTACGATATCGAACGGAGGCCTCTGAAGAAAGAAATCAATATGGTACATGTACAAGCTTTGTATGAAACCGGTAAGTGGTCGCTCCATTCATTAGCAAAGCGTTATGATGTGTCTATTACGACGATGGCGAATCGCTTGAAAGAATATGGATTAGCCTGCCAAAAATCAAATAAGAATGTCTCTAT
>CAKQBP010000183.1 GCA_934216375.1 uncultured Veillonella sp. | reverse complement strand
AATTGCGTGAAAAAGTAGGTGTTATGTTCGGTAATCCTGAAACAACAACTGGTGGTCGTGCGTTGAAATTCTATTCCTCTGTGCGCCTTGATGTTCGTAAAGGGGAATTGATTAAAGCAAATAATGAGAATGTTGGTGCGCGCACAAAAGTTAAAGTTGTTAAAAATAAGGTGGCACCTCCATTTAAGACAGCTGAATTTGATTTGATGTATGGTGAAGGTATCTCTAAAACTGGCACACTTATTGATATCGGTACAAATATGGAAATTATCAATAAATCAGGTGCTTGGTACTCCTATAATGGGGAACGTATGGGGCAAGGTAAGGAAGCGGCTAAACAATACTTGTTAGAGAATCCACAAATAGCTGATGAAATCGATCGCATTATTCGTGATACATTGGCTGTTGGCACTGAAGAAATCGATGTAATTGGTGAAGAAGTAACTGAAGAAGTATAATCATGAGTGACGAAACGATGCAAGCTGCTATGGATCAAGCGTATCGCTTCTTAGCTCAGCGCTTCCTTAGTTCTTATGAGCTGACGCAAAAAATGAGACGTAAACAATTCGAGGACCCTATCATTGAGAGGGTCCTTGAGCGCCTTAAAGATTATGATTACATTAATGATGAACGTTTATCTGAGCAGGTATTAGCCTATTTGATGAAAGAACAGAAATACGGTGCTTATATGATTAAGCAAAAAATGAAACTTCGAGGACTTGCGATTCCTCAAGAAATTTCTGCTTATGATGAGGTAAAAGCTGCTTATCGGGTGGTAGAAAAAAAATTTGGATCTATTCTCAATGAAGAGAAGACTCCTCGGGTAAAAGTTTTTAGTTTTCTCAAATACAGGGGGTTCTCAACAAGCACAATTCAAGTTGTATGCAATGATTTTTATGAATAAATTCTGCTTTTTGAGAGGCCTTGGTAGGCTTGTAAAATCTTGACAGAAAGGGCTTTGAAGTCTAAAATTAATAATAGCCTTATTTATTTATATGATGATATGGCTAATTGATAATTTAATGCATAAAGGGCATAAAAAGGAGCATGAAAGCTCAATTTTGAGAAATAAAAAGGAGGTGAAAGAAATTTTAGAGTATAGTCTAATTGCAGTGGTAATGGTACTGATTGGACTAGGGGTAGGCTATTTTTTAAGAAAAAATATTGCTGAAGGAAAACTGAATCAAGCTGAACAAGAGGCTGCTCGCATCATTGCAAATGGTGAACGCACAGCTGAGTCTAAAAAGAAAGAAGCTTTATTAGAAGCGAAAGAAGAAATTCATAAGCTCCGTTCTGATGTAGAACGAGAAAATAAAGATCGTCGTTCTGAACTTCAACGTATGGAACGTCGTATTCTTCAAAAAGAAGAATCTTTGGATAAAAAATTAGACAATATTGAGCACAAAGAGGAAGCTTTACATCGCAAAGAAGCTGACTTAGCCCAAAGCCGTGAAAAGGTAGAAGCTTTGTATGAAAAACAAATGGCAGAATTGGAACGTATTTCTGGCATGACGTTCGAAGAAGCAAAAAATATCTTGTTAACGAATGTGGAACAAGAAATCCGTCATGAAACGGCGATTATGGTTAAGGAAATGGAGCAGCAAGCTAAGGATGAAGCGGAGAAAAAAGCGAAAGAAATTATCTCCTCTGCTATCCAACGTTGTGCAGCTGACCATGTAGCGGAAACTACCGTATCCGTAGTGGCATTGCCTAATGATGAAATGAAGGGGCGCATTATCGGTCGTGAGGGCCGTAACATTCGTGCACTCGAAACATTAACAGGTATTGATTTGATTATCGATGACACACCAGAAGCAGTTATTCTTTCCGGCTTCGATCCAATTCGTCGTGAAGTGGCTCGTATTGCGCTGGAAAAATTGATTGTAGATGGTCGTATCCATCCAGCTCGTATTGAAGAAATGGTTGGTAAAGCTCGTAAAGAGGTGGACCAAACTATTAAAGAGGCTGGTGAACAAGCGACATTTGAAGCTGATGTTCATGGCTTACATCCTGAAATTGTTAAGATTTTGGGCCGTTTGAAATATCGTACTAGTTATGGTCAAAACGTATTGAAACATTCCATTGAAGTATCTCATTTAGCAGGTTTAATGGCAGCTGAACTAGGCTGTGATGTAACTTTGGCTAAACGAGGTGGTTTGATTCATGATATTGGTAAAGCATTAGACCGTGAACTTGAAGGTTCTCATGTTCAAATCGGTGTTGATGTGGCTCGTAAATATCGTGAAAGTGCAGCAGTAATTAACTGTATTGGTGCTCATCATGGTGATGAAGAGTTCCAAACCGTAGAAGCTGTATTAGTAGCTGCCGCTGATGCTATCTCCGCTGCCCGTCCAGGAGCACGTCGAGAAACATTAGAAAACTACTTAAAACGTTTATCTAAATTGGAAGAAATCGCTGAATCCTTCGAAGGCGTTGAAAAATGTTTTGCTATTCAAGCCGGTCGTGAGATTCGCGTTGTAGTAAAACCGGATAAGATTGATGAAGCTGAGTCTACATTACTTGTTCGGAATATCGTAAAACGCATCGAGTCAGAACTTGAATATCCAGGCCAAATTAAGGTCGTAATTATTCGTGAAACTCGCGTTGTGGATTACGCAAAATAATATGCTATAAGCGATAAGTATAGGCTGCAATGTTTTCATTGCAGCCTATTGTTATCAAAGTTTCGGTAATTATATATTGCTATATACGGCGTATAGGAATCATCATTTACATTGCGTTGTAGATGATGATTCCTATGATTCGTATCAAGTTATTTATACTTTTTTAATAATTTAATTGATTAAAATGCTTTACAAATAGAGGATTTTTTATTTGTATATAGAATTAATATATATATGGGGAAGGAGGCGTTGGCTATGAGCCGATATTTTGAAAATGAGTTGATTGAACAAATCAAAGATGCTAATGATATCGTGTCAGTTGTATCCGAGCATGTAGCCTTAAAGAAACGCGGCAAGAACTATTGGGGTTGTTGTCCATTTCATAATGAAAAAACGCCATCCTTTAGTGTAGCCCCTGAAAAGGGTTTTTATTATTGCTTTGGGTGCCATGCATCAGGAAATGCTATTAAATTTCTTATGGAATTAGAGCATTTAACTTTTGTAGAAGCCCTAGAGCGGCTAGCTAATCGAGCTAATATTCCATTGCCAGAGGCGAAACTTTCACCTGAACAAAGAGCTAGAGATGAAAGACGTAAAAAACTGTATGAAGCTTCTGATTTAGCAGCCACCTTTTTCCATAACTGTCTCACTC
>CAKQBP010000182.1 GCA_934216375.1 uncultured Veillonella sp. | reverse complement strand
GGTAATATTATAGTGAACAACGTCAACGGAATAGCAAATAACAGTGAAATTGGCGTCGTAGAAGGTAAGAACTCCATTACCCTTACAAACTCCAATGTAACAGGTTACAAAGATAATGGCTTCATGCTATATCAAAGCTTCTCTGGTGATGCTGAAAGCGGTATTGCTCGTCTGAAAGCAGAGAATAACACACTTACAACTCACGCTACAGGTGCGCTCCTCTATGTAAACAACACCACTGCTGAAGTAGACCTTTCTAACAATGCAATCTCTATGCCGAACACATCTACCCTAGTGAAAGCAGCTGCTGACTCCCGTTGGGGAAAAACTGGTGAAAACGGCGGTCACCTTACACTCCGCACATCTAACCAAGAACTAAGTGGTAATGTTATGGCTGATTCAATCAGTACCATCGCTCTAGACATGACAAATGGATCTAGTCTTGTAGGTGCTGTAAACACAGACAACACGGCTAAAGAAGTAACTGTGAAACTCAGCAAAGACTCCAATTGGATACTCACTGGCGACAGCTATGTAAAATCCTTGAGCAACGAAGACACAACCGGCAGTAACATTCAATTGAATGGATATAAACTTGTTGTAGCTGATAAATAATGATAAATCACTCAAACAGAAATTTGTTTGTTTCATCTAAATAAATAAGAAGAAAGCATGAGATAATCAAAATCTCATGCTTTCTTTTTTATGAATAGAGATTCTAAACTGCTGGTTCAAAATTCTCTAAAATAGTAATCATTTTATTAGCTTGCTCTTCCTCTGTTGGTAAAGTAATGACTTTACGTATAGTAACAATCTCATCAATTATAGGCTTCATAAACTCATAAGCAAATGCAGTTCTATCAGACACAGCATACATATCCTTAAGCAGACTACTATTGATTATATCGTGTAAGGAATCTGCTAACTCTTTACATTCCGCTTCATTTAATAAATAATCATATGCTAAATTTTTAAATACATTTTCAATTATTACAAGCATTTCTTTAGTATCATCTTCTATGATAGTATCTGTTATACTAGAACTAACTTTATTAGCTGCACTACCACCAACAAAAGACCCTAGCAAACCACCAACTATACCACCTATTGCAGTTCCAACTACAGGTACCACAGAGCCTATAGCCGCTCCTGCTGTTGCACCACCACTCCATCCAGCAACACCACCAGCTACAGATGCACTAGTATTCACAAGATTTTTAACCAATTGAGCGCCAGAAATGCGACCACGGAAAATATTTACAACATCTACGCTAGAAAGAACAAAGACTGAAGCAACGCCAGTAACAATATTATTACCTAACATCTTTTGTGCACTTTTCATTGCTGCAACTCCATAAATATTACTTCCACTTCTAAATGCATTCACTAAATGTGCCGATGCTTTTGGTCCAATAAAATCAATAATACTCTGTGACATTCCATAAGCTAAGGAGTATCCTCCCGCCTTCATAACTTGGCCAGCTAATACCGCAGTAACAAAACTTTTTGCACCCACATCTAAGCCACTAAGTAAGGATTGTTTCAAAGCTTCATCAACATCTTTTCCATCCCAAATAGATACCGCAAATGTTATCGCAGATGTTATACAAAGTGTTTGTGCTGATACAATACTGCCATTAACCGCATCATATTTTAATGAATCTACTGTACCAGCTTTCGCTATATTTTTAGCCTGTTCATATGTATAATGCCCCTTTCGAACTATATTTATCGCTTCTTTGGGATCCGTTACACCTGGTACTTGTCCATTTTTAATTCGATCTTGCATAGCTTGTACCGCACCATCATACTGATCAGAAGGAACCTCAATTTGCATCGGTTTTCCTTCCGCATCAAAGTATCTAAAAGTTTTATTTTCAAAACACTCGGCTATGCTCTTTGATGCACTACTGCAATACTTAGTTTGTATATATTGATTATCAACTAACCTATCTGCACCATTTTTTATATTATCATCACCTACAATTTTTGCATCTTTACCAGAAATCACATCGTCCTGATGATTAGCTCTCTCGGCAGCAAAACCATGTCCACGAGATGCATTAAACTTTACTTCTCCATAAAGTGTAGAAGCATTACTTACATTTCCAAAAATCACTCCTGGTATTTTATTATTTTCAATATTATTAGAGGTATCTTTTCTGATAAATTTTCTTCTATATGTTATTTTTTCAGTCATCTTTTTCCCCTTTTACTCCACAGGACAAACAACTAACAATTGGTACTATCCATTTTTCTATATGCTGCAATAAGAATGGTACAAGGAATAATAACTCTATACGCTGGACCTGCTATATCATAAACTGACCATAATGCAGATAAGATTACTCCTATTGGACCAACTATAACAGACAAACCTCTAGTAATACTCGCATTTGCAGCTAAACTTAATCCCCGACCTAAAATTGTTTTTGCAATTGCATTCACAATAATTAATGTAATTTTATATGATGCAAAACCACCTGCTCTAAATACTTGAATTAACATAGATGATGTTATACCACCAATTGAATTAAAATCAATATTATCGACATCATTTTTTAAATCTGATAGCAATGCAATTCGTTCGGATTGAGATAATTTCTCCCACATATCTTTTATTATAGATTCCAATAATAATCCTTCCATAGCCTCCACCGAATCGGAAGGATGAAAGTCGACTTTACATTGTTTCAATACTTTTTCTAAAATTTCTTTATACGTATTTGGTCCAGAAAAAAAACTAGTAATAGTATTACTACCAAAATCTCGATACTCTTCTTCAATTCTATGCCAATATTTAGAATAATTTTTTCCATATTGCTTATAATCTTCTGATACAGATAATGTCTCTGTAATTCCACCCTTTTCAATTAATGTGTCAACAAATACATGTAATTGTTCTTCGGGCATTCGGGCCATAAATTCAAGATTTTGATCCATAAAAGCTCCTTTTACTTTAATGATCAGCTCTCTCTTCTTAATTTATGAACAATTCATGATTTGTTCATGAATTAATTGTAAATTATGTCAAACGCTTAGTCAATCTCGAACTATTTGAACGAGTCAATTATTCCACATATTTGAACTATATATCTAATCTCAGCAATTATATATTATATAGTGTGAATATCAATTCATATGAAATTATAGACTGATTACAGTAAAACTCAACAAAGACTCCAATTGGATACTCACTGGTGACAGCTATGTAAAATCCTTGAGCAACGAAGACACAACCGGCAGTAACATTCAATTGAATGGATATAAACTTGTTGT
>CAKQBP010000181.1 GCA_934216375.1 uncultured Veillonella sp. | reverse complement strand
ATTCGCAATAAAATCAATATCTTTAGAGATCGCAAACCTGAACTCTACAAGCTATAAAATAAAGGCACATTGTTTTGAACTACCATCTTAAACAATTCATTTATAGATGGTCTGCGCATAAAACAATGTGCCTTTTTATTTTTACCCTACTGTATTAAGGAAATAAATAACTCTAGTTTGCTCTGGATTAACGGCCATACCTGCAACAGTAAACATATTATATGAATAATCAAATTTAAAGATGTAAAATGTGTACTCTGCATTAAATGGTCGCTTTACTTCTTTATACGAATAGTAACCTAAATATTTTTTCTGTAAAGCCTTATTTTCATCATTGGACAATATTTTATCAGAACTTAATTTACTAGTATCTTGCTCTAAATCCAAAACCATTTGATTGTTCATTTGATTAAGGAGCTCACGATCAACCTTTCGCTTAATATTCTCATCGCTTAGCGCCATTTGGTATTGATACATATTATTGAATATATTAGTTACTTCAATCCATTCTTCTGGCAATATAGTAGACAAGTATTTTCTATAATTTGTCTTAACATCTTCGTACGGTTTAATAGAAACACGTTCAGCCTCACCCTTAGTAATAATAACCTTAGCATGATTTTCTGCATCTTGAATATAAGGTTTTAGTTCTGATGGTTTGCCTGTAAAAGAAACTTGAATATACCGACCATCTTCAATCGCCTTAGGCGGCTTTAAATGAATATCAACCTGCTTAGCAAAATAATGTATTTTCTTTGGAAAACCAGACAAATCATTTACTTTATTTATATCTATATGATTGTAATATTCCTTGTCATTAACAGGGTACTTACTGCTTTCTCTAAAATTAATGGCCTTTACAATTTGTTTTTCAATTTCTTCTCGTGTATAAGGATTTTTAATAAGATCTCGTTGTGGCGCACTTCTTATTGTTCTATTATGTTCCTCAATATGAGCGTGCATACGTGATTCTACCTCTCGATGTAGCAACATTTGTTCATTAAATGTTTTTTTAGCAACGGACATAACAGCATAAGATAATTCTGTTTCGCCCGTAACTTTACTTTCCAAATAAGGCATAACTTCTTGAGGTTGTACTCTATTAAGTTGAGTAGTTTTTGCACCTAATGGTGTTGATACAGATGGAACGGATATCTGCGTAGCATTTATTATTCCTATATTAGCAAACAATGCTATCACAATTAGTACAATTCCTTTTAAATTCATTCAAGTCTCCATCAAATAATTATACTAAAAAACTCGCTATACATCTCATATAGTAAGTCATATACGTTAAAACTCAATAAGCTTCCACATATCCTCTGGAACCTGTTCTAGAGGTTTATTTTTTGCAATTGCTTCTTTTAGAATATCAATAGTATCTTGCACTTCTTGTTTATCCTTTGTATCTGGATCATGAAGGATGACACGATTTAAAGAATCTTCACCAAATTGCTTCAAATACTCTTTTTTCACTTGATTAAGTTCACGGCGTAAATATTTCATAGATAATAACCTCCCAATATATTTAATCTAATATATTAAGAAGTACTTGTCTATAATTCAAATATTTTCTATACACATCTTCAGCTAATAATAAACAATTTAAAGTTGTAAATTAATATTTTTATCTCATAAATCATTTACATGAATTCTATAGAAATGGTAGTATTAACAATGCAATAGGATTTAGTTATTGAGAAAGAAAGGTAATAACTATGTTTTCATTTCTACAACCCAAAGAGGCAAAATCATCAGTTCCACAAAGCATGATTAAGAATCTATATTATAAATATAGATTCCAATCATTAATTGGTATTTTTATAGGTTATGCTGCGTACTATATTGTTCGTAATAACTTTGCCTTATCAACACACTTTTTATCAGATATTCTCCATATGAGCAAAACAGAAATTGGTTTGTTATCTAGTGGTATGCTTATCGCTTATGGTTTAAGTAAAGGCTTTATGAGTAGTCTTGCGGACAAAGCAAGTCCTGCCAAGTTTATGGCTTTCGGTCTCATTTGCTGTGCGATTATCAATATCTTTATGAGCTTTGCCGATAGTCTCGCCTTCTTCTTAGTTTTAGTAGTACTAAATGGCTTTTTCCAAGGATTTGGTGTAGGACCATCCTTTATCACCCTAGCTAAATGGTACCCAAAACAGGAACGTGGCCGTTATGGAGCTATCTGGAATATTTCCCACAATCTCGGTGGTGGTATCGTAGCACCAATCGTAGCCGCCGCATTATATTTCACTACTACAGATCACTGGCAATTAGGGAGTTATGGTGTACCAGCCCTTATTGCAGTTATCATAGCAATTGCCATTTCTTTCTTAATCAAAGAAAGCCCTGAACGTGAAGGCTTACCGCCAACAAGTGAAATCATTGCTGACACGGCTCATAAAGCGCACAGAAGTTCTGAAGCACCGCATATGAGCACAAGAGAAATCTTTGTAAAATACGTATTGAAAAATAAAAACGCTTGGTATGTATCATTAGTTGACACCTTCGTTTACATGATTCGCTTTGGTATGCTTACTTGGCTTCCAATTTATTTATTACAAGTAAAGGGTTTCTCCAAAGCAGAAATGTCTGTTGCCTTTTTATTCTTTGAATGGGCGGCTATCCCTTCAACTATTTTTGCAGGTTACATTTCCGATAAATTCTTTAAAGGTTATCGCATGCCACCTGCAATCATTGCTATAAGTATTATCTTCTTCTGTATATTTGGTTATTGGCAAAGCGAGTCTCTCTTATGGGTTACTTTCTTCGCTGCTATTGTAGGTTGTTTAATCTACATTCCTCAATTCTTAGCTTCAGTACAAACTATGGATATTGTACCACCATTTGCAGTAGGTTCTGCTGTTGGTCTTCGTGGATTCATGAGTTACATTGTTGGTGCAAACTTAGGTACAACACTATTTGGTGTTTTAGCAGATAAATTTGGTTGGAATGCAGGTTTCTATCTTTTATTAGTAGCATGTGTTCTTTGTATTACATTCTGTGTATTGGCTCATTTTGGCGCCAAAGAATTAGATGCTAAAGAAGCTGAACTTGAACAACTTCAACCAGCTGAAGCTAATAGCTAACCCCTAACAAATAAATCCTATAGTAAAAAGGTCGTAATATGTATTAATACATGTTACGACCTTTTATTTACCCCACGAAAGGGAGTCCTATATAACCGATGTGTTTTCATCAACGCATAGTTCTGGAAATAATGAAAGCACAAGCCACAATGATACCAAGGACTATACTCCCAGCTACTATATAAGGCCAGGTTAGGACAT
>CAKQBP010000180.1 GCA_934216375.1 uncultured Veillonella sp. | reverse complement strand
GCCTGATAGTGATGAATTACCAGAAGGATTAAAGCGTCCTAGTGTACTTCCAGAAGGGATTATTAGAGCCTCAGCATCTGGTGATGACTTAGCTTGGGCGGGTGCATATCCTACGAAATATACCGTTTTAGAAGGGGACCCTGCAGTTATTGCACAGTATGAGAAAATTGCAAAGGCACAAGCTACTTATCAAGTACAAATCGATAAGCATGGTGTTTTACGTGATTTAAAAACGGGAGAACGAAAAACGTCAATATCTCATCCGAGTGAATATAATATTATTGAAAGTATAAATGAAGAGCTAATAAATCTACCTAAGCGAGATTTTGTTGAATGGTTGCGCTTTGCACCTAGAAAAGAAACAAAAACGGTGGTTAATCAAAGTACTAGCTCCGTTCGTAATCATAGACTATATGTATTTGTAGATAATGGTGATATAAAAAGGCCTCATTTTGTAGAACTGTTAATCAATGATGATGGGACTCGAGCTGTGTTTTATCAGTCGAATTAAAATACTTAAGACTTTTACAAATTCGATTGTGGAGAGTGTATATGCGACAGTGTTTAATGTATTTAAAGAATTTGTTTACTGAGCCTCCATATAGAAAAAGTATATGGTTCTTTATAATTCTTTGGATACTAACATTTTTGTTTTCGGATGAGATATCATATTCTGGGTTATACTATCTGATTTTGTTAGTAGCTACGATTGTGTTATTGTTTGAAAAATGTGGAGTAATCGATAGTGAGAAAGCTATACGAAAAAGATTTTTAACATATTTTTATGTAATCTTTTTCCTGTGTATGCTTCCTACATTAGCTGTTAATTTAGCATTTTCTGCTATAGGGGTATCTCATTATGATACAAAACAGTGGCACTCTACATGGCCCTCATCTAAAGCGGGGTATATTCCGGCTCCATTACAAACACCTAAGTCTTTACCAGAGAGCTTGAAAGTGGTTTCTTCTGCTGAGGTAATTGGATTGGGTGGGAGTTATAGTTGCTTGGTATTAGATGGTGATAAAGCTACTATTTCACAGTATGAGGAAACTGTTAAATCTCATGCTTGGTATTCGTTTGTAAATGGCAGGAAAAATGATAGTACCTTTAAAGCACATAATTCATTTACATATCCAAAGGATAGAAATTTATTAGTTAGTGACGTGAATGAATATTATGAGATTATTACCGTTCAACGACAAAACTGGAAATTATTTCCCTGGGTAATTGATGGTACACAGAATATCGGTGATAATCCTAAGGAAGATTATTATTATAGTACTCGGATATCAGCTGAGAAATATATAGTATATGTTGTTTACCATAACTTTGATCATGAGCAGCCTAGAGTCATTTACTTTATGTTTAATCCAGAGCAAACGCGAATGATTACTGTAGATATAGATATGTATCATTAGTTTTTATTAGAATGTCTATAAAAATTGAAATAATACTTGAATATATTATAATGTGTTCAAATATTGGAATTGACAATTTTAAATCATATCTCTATAATGTGAATTGAAGAGAGACTCGGATATTCACTGTCCCAGCCCTTAGGGCTGGGATTTCTTTTTATAGTCTCATATAGTTTAGTTTGTAAAGAGGTGTTTTTATGGCAGATCAAAACGACAAGAATGTGGATGTCTTAGCGCAAGAGATTACCTTAAAAAGTCGTGGTCAAGGTAAATTGCGTCAGTTCATTTTATGGATGGGGGCACTCATCATTGGTGCTATCTTAGGATGGCAACATATTCCGGCTCTAAATGAGCTCTTTAATTTTATTGCAGCAGTCTTTACTCGCTTGTTCCAATTCATTGCGATTCCAACAGTGTCTTTAGCGGTTATTACTACATTATCTATGCTAGGTGCTAAAAAGGACACAGGTCGCATCTTTGGTCATGCCGTAGTATATACATTACTTACTACCATTTGTGCAGCAGCTGTTGGTCTTGGCTTATACCTCTGGATTGCTCCAGGTAACTTACCACTTGATGTAATTGGTGCTGGCGCATCCCAAGTACCAGAAAAACTCGGTACCGTTACCTATTACGATCATTTCTTATCCGTTATTCCAAACAATATCTTGCAACCTTACTTACAAGCTAATGTATTGTCCGTAATGTTCATCTCCGCATCCGTTGGTTTAGCCTTTGCTTTCATGCCACGCACAGAAAATCGTGAAGCGGTGTTGAAAGTGTTATTTGGTTTACAAGAGTTATTGTTCACGTTGATTAAAGCATTGCTTTATGTATTGCCAATCGGCATCCTTGCCTTTGCCGGTCAATTATCTGCGCAAATCGAAGCAGGTGTCATTGTTGGTGCCTTAGGTAAATATACGGCTGTTGTTATCGGCGGTAACTTAATCCAATTCTTTATCGTAATTCCATTGTTCTTGTTATTCCGTGGTTTAAACCCTGTAGACGTATTCCGTAAAATGTCTCCAGCCGTAGCTGTTGCGTTGTTCACAAAATCTTCTGCAGCAACTTTGCCTGTTACATTGGCATCTGCTGAGGATAATTTGAAAGCTCATCCTGCAGTAGCTCGTTTTGTATTGCCAATTTGTACAACCATTAACATGAATGGCTGTGCTGCTTTCATTCTTGTTACATCCTTATTTGTAATGCAAAATGCTGGAATGGAATTAACGATTGGCACAATGGTAGCATGGTTATTTATTGCCGTTCTCGCTGCTATTGGTAATGCGGGCGTTCCAATGGGCTGCTATTTCTTGACCTTGTCCTTGATGAGCTCCATCGGCGCACCAATCGGCTTGCTCGGTATCATCTTGCCAATCTATACGATTATCGACATGATTGAAACCGCTGAAAACGTTTGGTCTGATGCATCTGTGTGTGCCATGGTTGACCATGACCTTCAAGGTAAATTGGACGACTCTAGCGGCGACGATATGCCTCAATTCCAAGGTGCTTAAATTCGTAGGTTAGATAAACTTAAGAAAATACTTAATTATATAACTCAAATAAAAGGTTATCCTGTAAGGGGATAACCTTTTTTATCTACTAGAGTGGTTGTAATTGTGTAATGATAATTTCGATTAGAAATAATGCCGTTAGAATACTATATTTCAAAACTAAATTATACTTCTAAAAACTAATAATAGTCACATTACTAGATATGCATTTTATGTTATACTTTCAGATAGAATAATATCGAATTAATAGAAGGCTAGTTGGCACATTAGGTGCGGATTAGAGAATAAAATGAAAGATAAGTCAGTATTACCGATAGAGAAACAATTAAATAAATTTCTTCAAGCGAAATGCCTCATCCCAGGTGGTCTTGGTTTATGGGAAATG
>CAKQBP010000179.1 GCA_934216375.1 uncultured Veillonella sp. | reverse complement strand
GCACGCTGTGGCGTATTTGCTAAAACAGACGTACAAGCTTTGTTAAACCAAGGCGCATCTCATGAAAATATTGCAAACTCTGTATTCCAAGCAATTGTAAATCAAACGATTGCTGGCCTTGCATGCGGTCATAAAATCGAAGGTAATGTAGCATTCCTTGGCGGTCCGTTGACATTTTTGTCTGAATTACGCCAATGCTTTTGCGATACCTTAGAGCTAGATGAAGCGCATCGCATTATCCCTAAGAATGGTGAATTGTTCATTGCTTTAGGGGCGGCATTGATGAAAGATGAGTGCCGCGAGATTACTGTTGGCCAATTGACAAAGGAAATCGGTGCACTTATCGGTATTCCCATGGAAGCTACAGACCGTGTTGATCCGCTATTTAAGAATGAACAAGAATTAGAAGATTTTCGTGCTCGTCACGCTAAGGCTGTAACGCCAAAGGCGAATATCGAGGATGCTCAAGGTCCTTGCTACCTTGGTATTGATGCTGGTTCTACTACACTTAAGGTAGTTCTTATCAATAGCAATAAGGAAATTATATTCTCTCATTATGGTCCTAACCATGGTAAACCATTAGAAAAATCTCGTGAAATCATCGAGAAAATATATGAATTATTGCCAAAAGGTGCCTATATTGCACACTCTGGCGTAACCGGCTACGGCGAGGCCTTTCTTAAACGCGCTCTCGGCATCGATATCGGTGAAGTAGAAACGATGGCTCACTATCGTGCGGCCCGCTTTTTCTGCCCTGATGTATCCTTTATTTTGGATATTGGCGGTCAAGATATGAAATGCTGTAAGGTTCGTGATGGGTATATCGAAGATATCGTGTTGAACGAAGCTTGCTCCTCTGGTTGCGGCTCTTTTATTGATACATTTGCATCCGGGCTACGAATTCCTATCGATCAATTCGCAAAAGAAGGATTATTGGCACCTATGCCAATCGATTTAGGCTCTCGTTGTACCGTATTTATGAACTCTAAGGTTAAGCAGGCTCAAAAAGAAGGTGCTACGGTACAAGATATCGCGGCAGGTCTTGCTTATTCTGTAATTAAAAATGCCCTTTATAAGGTTCTTAAGGTGAAAGACCCTAAAGAATTAGGCGATCATATCGTTGTACAAGGCGGTACATTCTATAACGAATCCGTTTTGCGTGCCTTTGAGAAATTGATGGGCGTAGAGGTGATTCGCCCTGATGTATCTGGGTTGATGGGTGCATACGGTATGGCTCTTCTTGCAGCAGAAACGGCGGAAGAGTTACAAAAGGGTGAAAGCACATTGCTAGATAGTGAAGGCCTTAATTCTTTACAAGTATCTACGACAATGCGCAATTGTGGTCTTTGCCCAAATAATTGCATGCTTACTATTAACGCTTTCTCCGATGGTCGTACGTACGTAACTGGCAACCGTTGTGACCGCGGTGCTGGCGATATGATCCAAGAGAAGCGTAAGCCAGTTCCTAACTTGGTAGACGTAAAATTACGTCGTTACTTTGATTACTACTTGAAGAAAAATATTCCTGAGTTTGAAGGTAAAATGCGTGTAGGTATCCCTCGCGTTCTCAACATGTATGAGGACTTCCCATTCTGGTTCACATTCTTCAATAGTTTGGGTTATGAAGTAATCCTTTCAGATTATACGACTAAGGATCAATACAATAAGGCTATCGATACAATTCCATCCGATACAGCTTGCTATCCTGCAAAAGCTGTACATGGTCATATTCGAGATTTAGCGAATGCACAGGTAGACTTTATTTGGTACCCTTGTATTCAACATGGCCCTAAGGAATTTAGTCGCGACAATAATTACCATTGTCCAATGGTTATTTCCTATCCAGAACTTATCAAAAATAATATGCAAGAGGTATTGGGCGACACTCCATTCCACGCACCATTCTTGCCGTTAGCTGATAAAAAATCCCTTGTTCCGGCTCTTGTGAAAGCATTGGATTTCTTGGACCTCAAGAAGAAAGATATTGCTAAGGCTGTAGACCTTGCTTGGGAAGAACAAGAAAACTGTAAATCTTCCTACCGTGAAACGACGAAGAAAACTGTATCTCGCCTTGTAGCAGAACAAACTCCGACAATCGTATTGGCTGGCCGTCCATATCATTTAGACTCCGGTATTAACCACGGTATTCCTGAACTTATTACATCTCTTGGTATGGCTGTTCTTACAGAAGATGGCGTTGCCCCATTAGGCAATGAAATCAAGCATTTACGCGTTGTAGACCAATGGTCCTACCATAGTCGCCTATATCGTGCCGCTGAATTTGTAAGTAGAACTGAAGGATTCCAAATTGTAGAGCTTAACTCCTTTGGTTGTGGACTGGATTCTATCGTAGCAGATCAGGTAAAAGATATACTTTCAGCAAACCACAAAATCCATACCTTGCTCAAAATCGATGAAGGTACAAACCTTGGAGCGGTGACAATCCGTTTGCGATCCTTGCAATCTGTAATGGAACGTAGTTTGCGTCGTCATCATAATCCTGAGGCGCCGGAAGAGGTAGTGGTAGAGAAATTACCAACTTATGACTACAATCGAGTTGTCTTTACAGAAGAAATGCGTAAGACTTATAAAATCTTGGTACCACAAATGTCACCATTGCATTTTAGCCTCTTAGAGCCAGTTCTCAAAAATGAAGGATATGACTTTGAAATGTTGCCAGCGCCTACGCGTGATGATATTGAAGTGGGTTTGAAATATATCAATAATGATGCATGTTACCCCGCGATTATTGTTGTAGGTCAGCTTATGTCCGCACTGTTATCCGGTAAATATGATGTAGAGAAGACTGCTGTTATCATCTCTCAAACTGGTGGTGGTTGTCGTGCTACAAACTACATCGGTTACTTACGTAAAGCATTGATTGATGCTGGTATGAAACAAGTGCCAATCCTATCCCTCAATGCGAGCGATATGGAACGTCAACCGGGCTTCAAATTGACAAAAGGCTTCTTACATCGCATGATTCAAGCCGTAGTATACGGGGACGCTATCATGCAATGCGTATTGGCTACACGCCCATACGAAAAGAACCCTGGCTCTACTGATGCATTATGTGATTACTGGCTTAAAAAGCTCCGTGAAAACATTACATCTGCAAGCCTTCGTCAATACAACAAGTATATTAAAGAAATCATTCATGACTTTGATAACTTGCCAGTCAACAAGGATGTACAGAAACCTCGTGTTGGCGTCGTAGGGGAAATTTACGTTAAATTCCACCCAAGTGCTAACAACCATATTAATGAACTCATTGAAAAGGAAGGCGGCGAAGTCGTTACATCTGGCTTGCTAGATTTCTTCTTGTACTGTGCAATGG
>CAKQBP010000178.1 GCA_934216375.1 uncultured Veillonella sp. | reverse complement strand
GCTCAGAGCCATGTCATCAAAAGACCTATGATAATAAAGAACAAGTACAGCGTATGGTAGATGAGCAAAGAGATATGAAAATTCCTACATACTTGATTCCTCATTGTCCTAAATGTGGGAGACCAATGACCATGAATCTTCGTATTGATAGCACTTTTGTTCAAGATGAAGGTTGGTATGCGGCGCAGAAAGGATATACCGCTTTTGTAGAGAAGCATAAAGATAAACCTATTGTATTGTTAGAATTAGGTGTGGGATTTAATACGCCCATGATTATTAAATATCCATTTATGCGGATGGCAGACGATAATATAGATGCATTATATGTGCCAATTAATGTGGAAAAGCAAACAATCCCATTTGAAATTCAGCATAATACAATAGCATTTAATGATGATATACTAAAAGTGTTGAATGATTTGTTACCTTAAGAAGGAGTTAATGTACTATGAATTATAAATATACCTATGAAAGTCCATTAGGAACTATGATTATGCTTGGTACATTATCATACTTAACAGATTTATTTTTTATTGATGAGTCTCATGCCCCAAGTTATGATGATGCGGAGTATATAGAGCAACTAACAGGGCCATTTGAAGTGACTAAACTGTGGTTAGATCAATACTTTTCTGGTAAGAAGCCTTTTATTATACCACCTATTAAATTAGAAGGCACAGAATTCCGTAAATCTGTATGGGCTGTGTTACAAACAATCCCTTATGGAGCAACTACTACCTATGGTGATATTGGTAAAAAGATTGCAAAACAGCAAGGAAAAGATACGATGTCTGCCCAAGCAGTAGGAGGTGCCGTAGGTCATAATCCTATTTCTATCATCATTCCTTGTCATCGTGTAATTGGTAGCAATGGTAAACTAACTGGTTATGCAGGGGGCATTGAACGAAAGAAATATATGCTAGACCTAGAGGCGAAGCATAAATAAAGTAATAGTTAATATAAAATATAGATAATAACAAAAGAAATAATAACAAAGTAAAAATAAGAAAAGAGATTACTCTTATGTATAGTTAGATATACATATAGTAATCTCTTATTTATTACCCCTATTAAATGAATTGGTTCTCTAGGGTACCGATACCGCTAATTGTAACAGCAACAGTATCACCAGGCTTAAGCCAAGCGTATTTACTTTCATTTTTACCCAGTACAACACCACTAGGCGTACCAGTAAAGATAATGTCACCTTCCTGTAGTGTAATATATTGAGATACAAATTCTATAATCGCATCTGGCTTAAATATCATTTGTTGTAACTTGGCTTGTTGACGTACTTCGCCATTTACAGTAGTCGTAATAGTGGCGCTTTCAAAATCAAATGTATGGGGAGGAATAATAGTAGGGCCAATAGGGGCGAAATTATCTAAAGATTTGCCGAGAATCCATTGGGAGCCTCTAAATTGTAATGTGCGCGCAGACACGTCGTTGCCAACGGTATATCCTAATATATATTCCTTGGCTTTTTCTCGAGGAATATGTTTGCCAGATTTGCCTATGATGATAACTAGCTCGCCTTCATAGTCATAATGTAATGATTCATTCTCTATGGTAATCGTATCATGATTTCCAGCTAAAGCGTTTGAGGTTTTCATAAATATTTCTGGAAATTCATGTGTAGCAAGACTGGTTTCAGCAATGTGATCTGCGTAATTTAAACCAATACAGATGATATTGTTTGCATTAGGTATTAAGGTCGTAATATTTTCTTTCATAAAGTAATTCTCCTAAAAGGCATGTAATGTTATTATCATAGAATTATTATAATATAATTCCTAATAAAATTATTATACTTGATGTTTTTTATAGAACTATGATGATTTCTATAGAATCTATTGAAATTACACATATATAGTGTTAAGATTATATGTATATTTTATATGTATGGAGGTTATTGTTATGAGCAAGAATATCGATTGGGATAATCTCGGTTTTGGTTATGTAGAAACCGAATACCGTTATTTGACTACATATAAAGATGGTAAATGGGACGAAGGTGGTTTAATTACTGATGCTAACGTTGTCCTTAATGAATGTGCTGGAGTATTCCAATACGCTCAAACTGTCTTTGAAGGGTTGAAAGCATACTACACAAAAGATGGTCACATCGTATGCTTCCGTCCAGATTTGAATGCAGAACGTTTGAATCAATCCTGTGAACGCCTTGTAATGCCTACATTACCTGAAGGTCGTTTCCTCGAAGCCGTAAAAGAAGTTGTAAAAGCAAATAAAGACTTTGTTCCTCCATATGGTCATGGTGCAAGCCTTTATATTCGCCCTTACATGATGGGTACAAACTCCGTTATCGGTGTAAAACCTGCTGATGAATATCAATTCCGTGTGTTTACAACACCAGTAGGCCCTTACTTCAAAGGTGGTGCTAAACCAATCAAAATTCGTATCACTGATTTTGATCGTGCAGCTCCTCATGGTACAGGGCATATTAAAGCTGGTTTGAACTATGCTATGAGTTTGTATGCTATCACTGATGCTCATAACAAAGGCTATGCAGAAAATATGTATCTTGATGCGGCTACTCGTACACATGTAGAAGAAACTGGTGGTGCTAACTTCATCTTTATTACTAAAGATGGTAAATTAGTTACACCTAAATCTGATAGTATATTGCCATCTATTACACGTCGTTCCTTGATGTACGTAGCGGAACATTATCTTGGCATGGAAGTAGAACATCGTCCAGTTCATAAAGATGAATTAAAAGACTTTGCTGAAATTGGTCTTTGTGGTACAGCGGCTGTTATTTCTCCAGTAGGCCAAATCGATACTCCAGAAGGTACCATTAATGTACCTGCTGGCATGGATGATATGGGTCCTATCACTAAAAAATTATATGACACATTACTTGGCATTCAACATGGTGAAATCGAAGCTCCTGAAGGCTGGGTAGTTAAAATTTGCTAATCCTTTAGTAGATTATATAATTTAATATGTAAATAGAAACTAATATGTAAATAGAAACGGCATCTATCATTTGATAGATGCCATTTTTGTTTTGTATTTTATTATTTTAATAAAGTAAATAAGATATTAGCAATAAACCTATTAGTAAAATAGTAGACTATTAGTTAGATTTTGCTCTACTATGCACCTTAGCCATAAATTTTTCGTTGTTAATAACAAATCGTTCATGTGTGCCACGACCAATAACACCAATGCCATCAGAGGCTTCAATATCAAAGGTGATTTTGCGACCTTCTACAGCGCTTACAGTAGCTTTTGCTGTTACTGTTGCGCCTAAAGGCGTAGGGGCCTCATGAGTAATAGATAGGGAGATACCCACTGTGCCTTCACCGTCCTCTAAATATGGC
>CAKQBP010000177.1 GCA_934216375.1 uncultured Veillonella sp. | reverse complement strand
CCATACGATATACGTTAAGTGCTTGACGTTCACAGTCCTCTGCACCCATGTATACTTCGCATTCCATGCCCATCAATGCAGCGATAGTAGCCGTTGCCACGCCGTGTTGACCTGCGCCAGTTTCAGCAATAACGCGTGTTTTACCCATCCGTTTTGCCAATAACATTTGGCCAATTACGTTATTCAACTTGTGAGAGCCAGTATGGTTTAAGTCCTCACGTTTTAAATAGATTTTAGCGCCCCCAAGGTCCTTTGTCATACGGTCCGCATAGTATAACAGGGATGGACGACCTGTATATTTTTTATGTAAATCCTCAAGTTCATGTACGAAATCAGAATCATCTTTGTACTTATTGTACGCCTCTTCTAGTTCGATGACTGCATTCATCAATGTTTCTGGCATAAATTGACCCCCAAAGGAGCCAAAATAGCCATGTCTTTGTTCACTCATATAACTTACCTTTCTATATACCATTCCTGCTAGCACGCCATACTATGGCATTGCTATTGTTCTCACAATATTGGTGAAAGCTTTTATCTTCTCATTGTCCTTCACGCCTTCTGTTTCAATCCCGCTACTGATATCGATGCCGTACGGTCGAACCGTACGAATGGCACGCGCCACATTGGTGCTATCGATACCACCAGCGAGCATAAACGGTCGTTCAAACTCATCTAAGCAAGACCAGTCGAATACTTCACCCGTACCGCCTCGCTCGTCTTTGTGATATGCATCAAACAAGAGCATATCAGCACTGCTATCAATCCACGCCTCTGCATCTGCAGCACTGCGAATTTGAACAGCCTTCCAAACCTCTACATTAGTACGTTCTTTTAAGGATTGGATGAAAGCTTCATCTTCATCACCGTGCAATTGCACCACATCAAGATTGGCTTCTGTAGCAATGCTAACGAGATTATCTAGCGTTTCATTGACGAAAACACCTACCGTTTTAATCTCATCATTATTAGACTGTTCAGCACCATTGTTATATCTTTTAGTATATTGCTTATGTAGTTCTTCAACCAATGTTTTAGCTTGGTCTACAGTGACTTGTCGTTTACTTGGTGCAAATACAAGGCCCATGTAGTCTGGTTTTGCCTCTACTACAGCAGGGATTGTTTCCACCTTTGAGATTCCGCACATCTTAACCTTTGGTGTGTAGTAGGTTGAACCATAAAGATATGCTAATTTCTCCACCTTGTTAGGAGAACGCATGAAGGTTTCCCCCATCAAAGCTACTCCGATATTGTTATCGCGCAAGACTTGGATGTCCTCTGGAGTTTCAAGACCGCTTTCAGATACGAAGATCACATCGTCTTGAACGAGATTGCGCAAGCGCACGCTGTTTTGTACATCTACTGTAAAGTCTTTCAAATTGCGGTTGTTAACGCCGATAATACGCGCACCGCAATCGATGGCCATTTGTACTTCGTGCTCATCATGAGCCTCTACCAAAGAGGACAATCCAAGCGAATCAGCTAGCTCACGGAACTTTGTTAATGTTGGCACATCGAGGCATGCACAGATTAATAAGATGGCACTAGCGCCCCAAACCTTCGCTTGGTAGATTTGGTATTCATCGATGATAAAGTCCTTGCGAAGCACGGGAATTTTTACGGTGCTTGCAATCTCTTGCAAATATTTTTTATCGCCTTTAAAGAAGTCTGGCTCCGTCAAAACCGAGATAGCCGCAGCACCAGCCACTTCATATTCCTTGGCGATGTCTAAATATGGGAAGTGCTCTGCTATGATGCCTTTTGATGGAGATGCCTTCTTTACTTCGCAAATAAAGTTGAAGTCTTGCTGACGAAGGGCTGCTTCAAAAGGAAATCCTGTATCAGATGGTAACGCTAAAGCCGCTGTTTTCACAGCCTCAGGAGACTCCACCTGTTTTTCTTGGGCTACCCGAATTTTGGTAGCCTCTATAATCTTATCTAAAATCAATGGTTACACCTCTTGGGTTGCTTTCACAAACTGTTCCATTGTCGCAAGCGCCTTACCAGAATCGATTATATGTTTCGCCTCTTCGATGCCCTCTGCCAATGTAATGCCGTCTTTCGCAAGGTAAATCGCCATGCCCGCATTAAGAACAACCGCAGTGCGTTTACCGCCTTGCTCACCACCGAGAACGCGGCGAGTAATCTCAGCATTCACCGTAGCATCGCCACCTTCAAGCTCGGTTTTATCAGCGTATTCGAAACCATATTCCTTAGGATCGAATTCGTAGCTTGTGAAAGTACCATTATTAATTTCGCATACGTACGTTTTATTGGTAGCCGTAATCTCATCAAGGCCGTCAAAGCCGTGTACCACAGCACCGCGTTTAACGCCAAGATTAGCCAATACACGAGCCAATGGTTCTACTAAAGATTTATCGTAAACGCCCATCAACTCAACCGTAGCACCGGCTGGATTTGCCAAAGGTCCAAGAATGTTAAACACAGTACGCACGCCCAACGCCTTACGTACAGGGCCCGCATATTTCATAGCTTGATGATACACTGGCGCAAACATGAAGCACATATTCGCTTTGTTCAACACCGCCTCATTTTGCTCGCCATTAAGCTCTAATTTAGCACCCAATGCTTCGATTAAGTCAGCAGCACCACATTTACTAGATACACTGCGGTTACCATGCTTTGCTACGGGAATACCTGCTGCGGAAATAATGAACCCAGACGTAGTGGAAATGTTGAACGTATTAGCCTCGTCGCCACCAGTACCTACAATTTCTACAACTGTACCTTCATGAGGTACGGAGCCAGCCTTCTCACGCATAACCTCAGCAAACGCCGTAACTTCATCTACAGTAGGGCCCTTTGCGGCAAGAGCACACAAGAAACCAGCCATAGGAACCTCGGCTACATCGCCGCTCATAATTTTGTTCATTGTATCTTTAGCAAGGTCGTAGGATAAATCTTGACCGTGCGTTACTGCATATAATGCGTCTTTAATCATTTATATCTCCTTACTTGTTGTTCATTTTTATTGTATTCAATGCGATGGTAGGGCACATATTTGCATTCATATTACATGTGATTCACGTGGACCTATGCCCTCCACTGGCCGGGTCTGACTTCGGCCTGCGGCCTTCGCAGGGCCAAAGTCGGGCCTAGAACCCCGTGAACTCACATAAACACTATGACATTTAATCATTTATATGCCCTACCCACATTCATAACCAATATAAAATGAACAACAATTCAATATATATTAAATGATCCTGCGCATTATATGGAGTAACGCACAGGTCATTTCTTTATGTGGATGGGAATAGTGGTGCTTCGCACCACCTTTTCCTATATTAGGGGTTCTGATTCGCATATTTCTTTAGAAAAATATATACCGATTGGGTCATGCAC
>CAKQBP010000176.1 GCA_934216375.1 uncultured Veillonella sp. | reverse complement strand
GTCTTGTGGTTTGTGGCACAACGGGTGAAAACCCAACTATGTCTAGAGACGAAAAATTAGCTCTATTTAATGCGATTGCAAAAGAATGTGGACATAAAGGTTCGATTATTGCTAACGTAGGTAGTAACGATACAATGGCTTCTGCAGAATTTGTAAAGGAAGTTTCTAACATCGATGGTATCGATGGTTTGCTAGTTGTAGTACCTTATTACAATAAACCGAACCAACAAGGCCAATATTTGCATTTTAAAACTATTGCAGAAGCTACTACATTGCCAATTATGGTGTATAATGTACCAAGTCGTGTGGGGACAGGTATTTTCCCAACTACCTTAGTTCAACTACATAACGAATATCCACATATTTGTGCTATCAAAGAGGCAAGTGGTAATTTAATGATTGCTTCTGAAATTAAGCGTTTAATGCCTGGAGATGATTTCATGGTATATAGTGGGGACGATGGTCTTACATTACCGATGTTATCTATTGGAGGATGTGGAGTCGTATCTGTAGTATCTCATGTAGCAGGCAAAGATATGAATGCTATGATTCAAGCTTATGAATCTGGCCATAACTACGAAGCGATTCGTATTTATCAAGCTTTATCAGAAATTATAAAAGCGATGTTCATCACCACAAATCCGATTCCTGTTAAATATGCAGCCCGTAAAATTGGCTTACCTGTGGGAAAATTTAATTTACCAATGTGTGAACCAACGGCTGATGAAGCAGCATATATTGATAAAGCATTAGCAGAATATCTAAAATAAAATATCAGTATAAAATAAAAAACCAGTAACTACATTGTAGCTACTGGTTTTTATTTTATACTACAATCTTACTGTTATTTTTGATTAGAGTGACATTATTTGTATTATATTAATTGTATTTTAATGTAAAAATTTATAATTATGGTATAATTTCTCTGGAGATAGTATTTTTAACTATACTCTAGTCTACTGTTAATTCATGATAAACAGACAAATTGTGAAAGTTCGAACCGACCAATATGGCGGGTACATTTAAAACACAAGGAGTTTAGCATGATACTAACAATGTTAAAAGGTAAAATTCACAGAGCTACTGTGACACAAGCAGAGCTTGATTATGTAGGGAGCATTACAATTGATACAGATTTATTGAATGCATCCGGAATACGAGAATATGAACAAGTTCAAATTGTAAATATTAATAATGGAGCGCGTTTTAGTACATATACTATTGCCGGAGAAGCAGGTAGTGGTGTTATATGTTTAAATGGTGCTGCCGCACGACATGTACAAGTACATGATAAGATAATTATCATGTGTTATGCACAGCTTGATGAAAGCGAAGTTGAGAGCCATAATCCTCTCGTTGTATTTGTAGATAACAATAACAAGATAAGTCATATAAAAAACTATGAGAAACATGGTTTATTAGTTGATCAAAAATAATTGTCATTGATCGAATTACAGTAGACTGTATAGGAGACTATCTTCGTATTTACAATATAACGGAGGAATATAATGGAATTTATAACAACTATCGAAAATGTACGGAATACAGTAAATAGCTGGAGAAAAGAAGGTTACACAATTGGTTTTGTACCAACCATGGGATTCTTACATGAAGGACATGCTGCATTAATAGATCAAGCTAGAAAAAATAACGATAAGGTCATTGTCTCTATATTTGTAAATCCTATTCAATTTGGAGAAAATGAAGACTTGAGTACTTACCCTCGTGATATTAATAGCGATAAAAAGTTATGTGAATCACATGGTGTCGATCTTATTTTTGCTCCAAATCCGGAGGAAATGTACCAAGATAAAAAGGCATTTGTAAACATTGCGGATTTATCTGATACATTGTGTGGTATTCGCAGACCAATTCACTTTAAAGGCGTTTGCACTGTGGTGGCAAAATTCTTTAATATTATTCAACCAACAAATGCGTATTTTGGTGAAAAAGATGCACAGCAATTAGCCATTATACGTAAAATGGTCTTTGATTTAAATTTTCCTGTCAATATTATTGGTGTTCCCATTGTTCGTGAAGAAGATGGTTTAGCAAAATCTTCTCGTAATACATATTTGTCTAGTGAAGAACGGAAAGCCGCTACCATATTGTATAAAGCTATTCAATTGGGAAAACAAACTACACAATATGGTTGCTCTACTAAATGTATCATTGATACTATGACAGACACTATACAAACCGAACCGCTTGCTAAAATAGATTATATTTCAGTTGTTGATGCTAAGACTATGCAACCTGTACAAGAGGTTACTGCCCCAGTATTAGTGGCTATGGCTATATATATTGGTCCTACACGACTTATTGATAACTTCTCATACGATCCAAATTAAGGAGAGAAGTTATGAATCATTTACTTACACTCAACAACGTTCTTTCCAAATACTTAATTTTTACAATCCTAGGCTTTTCATGTATTGCTTATATAGTACCAGAATACTTTACTTGGGCAATCGCTTATACACCTTTTTTACTTGGTATAGCCATGTTTGGAATGGGGCTTACTATTAAGTTTGAAAGCTTATGTAGTATCCTTAGGCATCCAAAAGATATTTGTATTGGTGTACTTGCACAATATACGATAATGCCTCTATTAGCCTGGGGAATTTGCCATATATTTACCTTATCACCAGATATTGTTATTGGTGTAATATTAGTAGGTTGTTGTCCTGGTGGGACAGCCAGTAATGTTATAACCTATATTGCCAATGGTGATGTCCCTTTATCTGTAGGAATGACAATTACTTCAACATTAATAGCTCCCATAGTTACACCATTATTAATCTTATATATCGGTGGCGCATGGGTAGATGTTCAAGTACTACCTATGATGATTACTATGGTAAAAGTTATTATTGTGCCAATCTTATTGGGCGCAGTAATCCAATATGTATGTAAATCACATATCAATACTTTAACCAGCATTAGTCCGATCTTCTCTATGATTGCTATTATACTGTTAATAGCAGCCATTATTGCTATCAACAAAGATAAACTATTGATTTCTGGGCTTGAAACACTTATTGTTGTTGGTATACATAATATACTAGGTCTACTACTAGGATTAGGTGTAGGAGCACTGCTTAAATTAAGATATGATAAAACTACAGCGCTAGCAATAGAGGTAGGAATGCAAAATAGTGGTTTAGCCGTAACATTGGCAGCAACAAATTTTGCATTAAATCCATTAGCAACGCTAGTAGGGGCTATTTTTAGTGTATGGCATAATATATCAGGTGCTATTTTTGCTACTCTACGGAGAGAAAATAGTTTACATTAAAAATAAACTTTTTACATGCAACAAAAAAACGGCAACAATATGTTGCCGTTTTTTTGTTGCTTATATTCTATCTCGTACAAGACCGATTACAAGGCCCTCAATATGACAATAATCTAC
>CAKQBP010000175.1 GCA_934216375.1 uncultured Veillonella sp. | reverse complement strand
TTGTAATCATATGTTTTAGTATTATTGGAATAGTTCTTTTTTATTATAAGTAATGAAGAAAGTGAATATTATAAAACGATTATTTTTCTATGCATTTGCATTATTTTCATTGACTTCAATTATATATGGAATGGCTTATGATTATATGATTGGTGCCGAAATCCACTATGATTTCTATGGAGCATTCTTTGTTTGTTGGTTAATATTCTTTGGTATCTTGAAAGCAATTTGGAACTTATAAATAGCCTGACTTCAAATATATGAGGTTTTATTAAATGATGCAACTAGCGTTTAATATGATTCTTTTGATTTTATTATTCTCTATTATGGGAAAAATAATATATGACTATCTCAAAGGTCGTAAGCTAAAATGTGCATATTATGGTATTACTTTCGTAATCTGGCTTATTATTTTTGCTTTACTAAAATTAGTTTTTGAGCTGTAAAAAAGTTCTCTTTACTCAAAGTGAATGTTTATGATATACCTTTCGTATTTATATCTGAGGAATTAAGGAGGTTTTATGCCCTTTAGAAAGCTTATAAGGATAACTTGTATAGTAGTTTTATCGTTACTAGTAATTATTCTACTTTTTATTGGAATTAGAATATACGAATATCAAATATTTATAAACTCTCTTGTAGATTATGGGAAACAAATAGGGCTTAATAAAAATATGACTGGTTTTGCTACCGATTTTCCATATATATATTCTAATGGTGATTTTGGAATAGTTGTTGTTGACGTATTACCCTATGGTACAGTACGTATCATTCCAAACTATAAAGGCTTTAGCAAAACTTTTATGTCTCCAGAAGATGGTAATTTAGAGTCTCTGCAAAGAGCATATGGTGATAAACTTATAATTTTAGATAGTATTGATCAATTTTCAGAGGATGAAATAAAGATTATAAATGAGATAACTAGTAAGGACTCAAAACCACGATATGATAGGGATACTTGGGTTACTAGATCATTCTAATTTATGGAACGTAAACTTTATAAATAAGTTTTGTAACTAAGTATTTTATCTGAGTTTAATTATTTTAAATTATATCTAGGATTAACCTAATAATTTATATAACTTACTTTTACAAAAATCATTTAATATAGAATAAATCAAGAGAATCGGTAAGTATATTCTTAAATAAATTTGGAGAATAAATCATGTTTGAGATATTAACAATTTTAAGTTTATTATAATTGTCATATCGTATTAGATTCTTTTATAAAGAGGGGAATTATAATCAGGTAAAAAGTTTTGTTTCTATATTAATTTTCATAATAACAGTTTTGGTTTTGAAACAATTATATGATTACAAATTTATTACTTTTGAAACATATTATATTATTTCGATTGTAATCGGATTAATTTTTTATTTATTACTAATGGGGAGTATTGTATATAAATATAGAAGTGCGGATGATCAAAAAGAAAGAACGTGTTTAGTTAAGGCTTTTTTATTAGGATGTCTGCCAATTCTAATTTGGAGATTAATCATCTTTCTTATTTTTTAATATAGATAGTAAATTTAGTATATAAGTCTTGTAAAAAAATATTCTGGAATATGAATAAGTAAAAATGAGGGGGAATAGAATTAATGAAATTAATATATTATTTTGCTACTATATCCTTGTTTTTAGCATTTGCCTATAGCCTAATTCAATATATCCGAAAATCTACTGAGGACATAAATGAAAAATATAGCCTAATTAGTTTAGGAATATTTTTAGTTGTATTTTTTGGGGATTTTAAGTTCTTAGATGCTATAAATAAACAATTTAAATATCTAGTTGAGTTTTTACTGTTATCATTTAGTACTTACCTATTTTCACTAATATTTAAAAATAGTAATAATAAATGGATTTACTATTTATTTTCTTTCTTTACTGTCTTACTATTTTTAATGGCAATCTTATTCTCTATATAATTTCATACTAATTAAAGTGAAGTTATATATTTAGTTAGATAGATATTGGGATTAGTTTATTTATTAACATAATTTTTTGGGAAATGTGCTTTTACGTGTTATTAATAATAGTTTGACATTCATCCCCCTGTATTGCTACAATATTGTGTATAATATATGCGATGAAGCAGAGTAGTAAACCTCTCTAGCGAGTGAGGATGGTGTAAGCTCACATTTGGTTGAAGGCGCTGTAGAGCATTGGCAGGAACGCAGGTATCTGTTAGTAAAGGCCAACATAGAAAAAAGAGGGCGCAAGCCAAATAGGGTGGAACCGCGGGTATACTCGTCCCTGTAACGTTTTTCGTTACAGGGACTTTTTTGTTTGTAACGAAATGGTTGATTTTATGTCGGTTGTGTAAAGTGGAGGCAGCAATGACATTTCAAGAGATTATTTTAAATCTACAAAAATTCTGGAGCGATCAAGGTTGTATCGTTCAAAATCCATATGACATTGAAAAAGGCGCAGGTACAATGAACCCTGCTACATTCTTACATGCTATTGGTCCTGAACCATGGGCTGTATGTTATGTAGAGCCTTCTCGTCGTCCAGCAGATGGTCGTTATGGTGATAACCCTAACCGTTTGTTCCAACATCATCAATTCCAAGTTATTGTGAAACCATCTCCAGATAATATCCAAGAATTGTACTTACAATCCTTGGCTACATTAGGCATTCACGCTGAAGATCACGATATCCGTTTCGTAGAGGATAACTGGGAATCTCCAACATTGGGCGCTTGGGGCCTTGGTTGGGAAGTATGGCTTGATGGTATGGAAGTAACTCAGTTTACATACTTCCAACAAGTTGGTTCCATCGACTGTAAACCAGTTTCCGTAGAAATTACATATGGTTTAGAACGTTTGGCTATGTACATTCAAGGTGTAGAAAATGTATATGATCTTAAATGGAATGAAAACGTTACATACGGCGACGTTTGGCATGCTAACGAAGTTGAACAATCTGTATATAACTTTGAATTAGCAGATACAGATATGCTCTTCAAATTGTTTGATATGTACGAAGCAGAAGCAAAACGCGTTTGCGAAGCGGGCTATGTATTACCAGCTTACGACTATGTATTGAAATGTTCCCACACATTCAACTTGCTTGATTCCCGTGGCGCTATTTCTATTAGCGAACGTACTGCTTTCATCGGCCGCGTACGTGCGTTAGCTCGTATTTGTGCACAACAATACCTCGCTAAACGCGAAGAATTAGGTTTCCCACTTTTGAAAGGAGATAAATAAGATGGCAAAAGATTTATTATTTGAAATCGGTGCAGAAGAAATTCCTGCCGGCTTTATGCCAAATATCTTAGGTCAATTGAAACAATTGGCTGAAACAAAATTAAATGATGCCCATCTTCCTTTTGAAAGCATCGCAACATACGGTACACCACGTCGTTTGGCTCTTATCGTGAAAGGTCTTGCTGACACATCTGCGGAAATTAGCGAAC
>CAKQBP010000174.1 GCA_934216375.1 uncultured Veillonella sp. | reverse complement strand
AATACGTACCGCCTTTTCTAATTGCTCTTGTGGAATATTAAGAGCTGGTAAAAGACGTACCTTATTTTTAGCAGATAAACATACAACACCTTTTTCAAGGCATTTTTCTATAACGGTTTTAGCATCAACCGTAGTTTCAATGCCAAGCATGAGTCCCATACCGCTAACACCAATGACACCAGGTTTACCAGTTAAGGTCTCCTTTACGTATTCCCCTTTTGCTTTTACAGAATCGAGAAATTCAGGAGTTAAACGACTAATGATGGTATTACCTGCAGCCGCGCAGATTGGATTACCTCCAAAAGTAGTAGCATGAGCACCAGCATTTAATACATATTGCATCTTTTCATTGAATAAGGTGGCACCCATGGGTAGCCCTCCGGCCAAACCTTTTGCAGTAGATACCACATCTGGTTCGATGCCAAATTGTTGGTATGCATATAAGCTGCCAGTCCGACCATTACCAGTTTGTACCTCATCGATAAGTACCAGTTGATCGTGTTCATGCGCATATTTTGTTACCGCTTGGACAAACTCTTTATCTAAGGGCATAACCCCACCTTCACCTTGGATAGGTTCCATCATGATAGCACAAACAGCTGGATTAGCAAGGACTTTCAAAGCCGCATCAATATCATTGGCCGGAGTGTGAATAAAGCCTTCCGTAAATGGGAAGAAATGTTGATGGAATACATCTTGTCCTGTAGCAGACAAGGTGGTAATAGTACGACCGTGGAAACTATTGACCAAGGTAACAACTACATGACGACCTTCGCCGTATTTATCATGGCTATATTTACGAGCTGCCTTAATAGCACATTCGTTAGACTCTGCACCAGAGTTAGAGAAAAACACCTTTTTCATCCCCGTTTTCGCGCAGAGCTGTTTCGCTAGTTCAATCTGTGGCAAAGAATAGTATAAATTAGAAATATGATTCAACGCATGAGACTGCTTAGTAACAGCGTCAGTCCACTCATCATCGTCAACACCAAAAGCTGTTACACCAATGCCAGAGCCAAGATCGATGTACTCTTTACCATCTACGTCCCACAAGAGAGAACCCTTCCCTTTTTCAAAGCATACGTTAAACCGACCATACGTATTGGCTATATATTCTTTATCTTGTTTTTCAAAATCCATTGTATTATTCATGATATCCTCCAAACGTACGGCCTTGCCGCCGTCATCTATATAAAAGGTAGTCAGATGATTACCAGTATTATATCTACTATTTTAAGCTACAAACATGGTACCAAGACCTTCATCGGTCAATAGTTCGATAAGAATGGCATGTGGAATTTCACCATTGATGATAAATACCTTCTGTGCCCCTGCTTCGATGGCCTCTAAACAGCAATCTACTTTAGGAATCATACCTCCTGCAATGATGCCATCGGCTTTTAACTGAGCTGCCTCAGCCATTGTAATTTTAGAAATTAAAGAATCTGGATCATGTACATCTCGCAGTACACCATCAATATTGGTCATAGCCACCATTGTTTCCGCCTTGAGGGCGCCTGCAATCTTTGCGGCTACCGTATCAGCATTAATATTATATGTCTTGCCATCGGCTCCCATGCCAATAGAAGAAATAACTGGAATATAGCCACGGCTAATTACGTCATGGATAATGCTCGTATCAATAGTATCAATATAACCTACATAACCAAGTGCTTCGTTTTGTTTATGAACTTGAATCATGTTGCCATCCACACCACAGAGCCCAACAGCTTTACCACCAAGATCCGTTAAATCCGCCACGAGACCTTTATTCACCTTGCCGGCTAATACCATTTGTACAACATCCATCGTTGCTTCATCGGTAACACGTAGCCCATTTGCAAAATGTGATTCAATTTGCATCGCCTCTAAGGCACTATTGATAGCCGGTCCTCCACCATGAACTAGAACTACTTTTACACCTACCAATTGGAGTAGCAGTAAATCCTTCATAACAGATTTTTTTAATTCTTCATCAGTCATAGCATTGCCGCCGTATTTAACGACAACATACTGATCGGTATATTGTTTTATATATGGAACGGCCGCCGTTAGTATCTGCGCCCGCATTGCATTTGTTACGTCCTTCATAGTATTACCTCTACCCCAATGCTAATCCAGTCTCTTCTGGCAAGCCTAACGCAATATTCATGCATTGAACGGCTGCACCAGATGCACCTTTACCTAAATTATCGAATATGGCATGAACCATAATGCGTTCATCGTTACCGGTCACATAAATTTTCATACTATCCGTATTGCTTAACTGATTAGCATTTAACATACCCGTATTGCTATTGTCAGTAAATGGTACCACTGTAATGATTGTACTATCTTTGTAAAAGTATTCTAACGTTTGTTGTACCTTATCAATAAAAAAAGGTTTATGACATAAACGACTATGAATACCTACGGTAACCTCCATCCCAGAATAGTAATCATCAACGATTGGCATAAAAATTGGTGCTTCACTAATGCCACATACATGTTGTACTTCAGGTAAATGTTTATGTTCCTGACCAAGCCCATATTGACGAGGAGCATAAAGGAAATAGTCTTTTGGATTGCTTTCATATTGGCCAATCATCTTTTTACCACCACCGCTATAGCCTGTTAAGGATGTAATTGTGAAAGGATAATCCGCTGGCACGAGCCCTGCTTTTACAAGAGGCGCTATACAAGCAATCATACCACTTGCATGACAGCCAGGATTTGCAATATGTTTTTTAGTTGCAATAGCTGTTTTGTAGCTTTCACCTAGTTCTGGGAACCCATATGCCCAACCAGCTGTAGTTCTAAACGCTGTAGAAGTATCAATAACCTTACATGGAAAATCACCAATAGTGGCCATAATTTCCTTAGAAGCCACATCAGGTAAACATAGAAATACAAGATCCGCTTTTTTTGCAACCACTTTAATGGCCTCTACATTTTTGCGATCCTCATCAGCTGTGGCTAAGAGTTCTATATCTTTTCGATCGGATAATCGTTCATGAATTCTAAGCCCAGTTGTGCCTTCATGACCAACAATAAATACTCTATGGGATGTCATAATAAACCTCAATTCTCACCTATTGGTGACTCACACCTATTTATATAGCCCTTTATCCAATATAAATAGGAAACAAACTATACGATTCATCACCATTTAGGAGGATGAATTTATTTCAATGGATAATCTCCAAAGGTAGCAACCATAACTGCCTTAATCGTGTGGAGGCGATTTTCTGCTTCTTGGAACGCTAATGAGTTTGGACCTTCGAACACCTCTTCGGTCACCTCAATGCCATTCATGCCAAACCGTTCATAAATATCTTTACCCACTTGTGTTTCTGTGTTATGGAACGCAGGTAAA
Source organism: uncultured Veillonella sp. (assembly GCA_934216375.1). Classification (GTDB taxonomy): domain Bacteria; phylum Bacillota; class Negativicutes; order Veillonellales; family Veillonellaceae; genus Veillonella. The sequence goes on along the minus strand of CAKQBP010000174.1, from coordinate 106 downwards.
CAGTGGCAGAACTTAGTATTTGGATTGCCAGTTAATGCCATCATTTCTGCATTTACTTGGAATGGTTTAAAGGTATTGATACGTTCTTCCCACATATCATATGTAT